>CAIOCH010000397.1 GCA_903856525.1 uncultured bacterium
AGATCCGCTCGCGCAGGCTGGCCAAGCAGCAGCGAACCTGGCTCAAGCGCTTCCGCGCGCTGCGACCCGGAATCGCCATCGACTGCGGCGACGGCACGACGGCCGCGCAACTGGCGCACGCGTGCGAAGCCGCGCTCGCGCGAGCGTGACCGCGTGCGTGGACGCGCATGCGCGCACGCGTATAGGCGCGGATCCGCGCGCATGCAAGCCGAGTCCCGAAAACCGAAAGTCGCCCTGCGGCGCTTGACTCGGCGGGGTGCTCTCCTTTATTTCCTGCTCAACCGCCGAGGCGATGCATGCCGATGACGCGGCCTCTCCCCACCCGACAGGCGACGACCGATCGCGAGGTACGCACGACATGGCCGCAAAGAAGAAGTCCACCGCCAAGACCCCGAGACTTGCCACCGCCGGAGCGCCCATCGATGCGGTCGCAAGCGAGGGTGAGTCCCGCTCGACGGGGGTCGCCAGCGAGGGCGAATCCCGCGCGACGGTGATCGCCGACGGTTCCGCGCTCGTGATCGTGGAGAGCCCGGCCAAGGCCAAGACGATCGAGAAGTACCTGCGCGACCTCGGCCAGTTCGTGGTTGAGGCGAGCAAGGGTCACATCCGCGACCTGCCCGAGAAGGCGGAGCGCAAGGCAGCCGACGGCGAGCCGAAGCCCAAGCGCGCGCCGGCCAAGAAGGGCGAGAAGAAGCCCGCCGAGCCGAAGCCCATGGACATCCCCGGCGTGGACATGCAGTCGTTCGCGACGACCTATGTGATCACGCCCGACCGCCGCGAGCTGGTGACCAAGCTCCGCAGGCTCAAGAAGGCTGCGAGCGCCGTCTGGTTCGCCACCGACTTGGATCGCGAGGGCGAGGCCATCTCGTGGCACATCGCGGAGGTGCTCGATGTCGATCCGCTGCAGGCCAAGCGCGTGGTGTTCAACGCCATCACCAAGAGCGCCATCAAGGAGGCGTTCGCGCATCCGCGGCCCATCAACATGTCGCGGGTGAACGCCCAGAACTCGCGGCGCATCCTCGACCGCATCGTGGGCTACGGCATCTCTCCGCTGCTGTGGCGCATCATGCGCCAGGGTGGCCTGAGCGCGGGCCGCGTGCAGACGGTGGCGGCGCGCCTCGTCGTCGAGCGCGAGGAGGAGATCCGCGAGTTCATCCCGCAGGAATCGTGGGAGGTGCTGGTGCGGCTCACGCCCGACCTGGCCGGACGCGATGCGGTGGCCAAGGCCATCGCGGAGTTCCTGCGCGAGCGCAACGAGAAGGGCAACGCGCGGAGCCAGAAGGACCGGCTGGCGATGCTCTCCCGCCAGGGCGCGCTGGAGGCGAAGCTGGTCGAGGTGGGCGGAAAGGACTTCAAGCTCGAGGCCGAGGCCAGCGCCGAGTCGCCCCGCGACCTGTCGGCACAGGTGAAGGCCGCGGTGGAGGCGGCCGGCCTGGAGCAGGTGGCGCTGGCGACCCGCACCGACCCGAAGGGCAAGGGCGCGGCGCGCTTCGTGCGCTCCGTCTCGGGCACCGTGGGTGCGGGCGTGACCTACCGCGTCTCGAGCATCGACACCGAGCGCAAGTCGCGCCGAGCCATGCCGCCGTTCAAGACGAGCACCATGCAGATGGCGGCGTCGAGCGAGCTCGGCTTCTCGACCGACCGCACCATGCGCATCGCGCAGCAGCTCTACGAGGGCGTCGACCTCGGCGGCGACCGCGTGGGCCTCATCACCTACATGCGCACCGACTCGACCCACATCGCGGGCGAGGCGCTGCACGCGGTGCGCGACCTGGTCAAGCGCGACTACGGCGAGCGCTACCTGCCCGAGAAGCCGAACTTCTTCGCCTCGGGAGGCGATGCGCAGGAGGCGCACGAGGCGATCCGCCCGACCGATCCGTTCCGCACGCCGCAGTCGGTGCGCGGGGCGCTCAGCGAGGAGCAGTACCGGCTGTACGAGCTGGTCTGGCGCCGATTCGTGGCCTCCCAGATGGCCAACAAGCAGTACGACCTCACCACGGTGCGGCTCGAGCGCAGCGACAGGGCCACGGGCGCCGTGGTGCGCGCCGCGGGCAGCGTGATCGTGTTCGACGGCTACCTGCGGCTCGTGGAGGACATCTCGGAGGACGACGAGGAGGCGACCTTCCCCAAGCTGTCGCCGAAGCAGGAGCTCGCGGGCGTGTCGATCGACGCGCTGCAGCGATTCAGCTCGCCGCCGCCGCGCTACTCGGAGGCGTCGCTGGTGAAGGAGCTCGAGTCGCGCGGCATCGGCCGCCCGAGCACCTACGCCTCGATCGTGAACACCATCGAGGCACGCGGATACGTCGAGCAGAAGGGCCGGCGGTTCTTCGCCACGC
>CAIOCH010000398.1 GCA_903856525.1 uncultured bacterium
AGAGCTGGAGCTCATCCAGCGGCTGGTGCAGAAGTGATGGGGGAGCCAGATTGGGCGCGTGCGGTGGCGGTGGCGCGCAAGGAACGCAGTCCGAGGGCTGGCCGTCGTGTCATCGGATTTGCCTTGATTTTGGCTGCGGGTCTACATGCCGCCGCTGGCTTTGCATCTCTCGGCGCCGCGGCGGGTGAGCCGACCGCGCGAACACGGAAGGTGGATGTGATGAAGTTCCCGAAGGTGGCTGCGGTTGGTGCGGTGGTTGCGGCGTCGAGCGCGTTCGCCGAGACGAAGGTGCCGCCGGGGTGGATGGTGGTGGCGGATAGCAGTACGCAGATCACGCATGTCCCGGGCGAGAACGGGTGGAGCTACTGGTTCCAGACGGACGGTGAGTCCGGTCCTCAGCCGATGCAACCCTCGGTGTTCGTCGACGCTCCGGCGGGATTCGAGCATGTCACGTGGGCACCTTCGCCCGTGATGGGGTGCCCGAGCGCGATCACCGTGTGCCATGTGCTGAGCCAGCGCAACTTGAAGACAGGTTCGACGATCAATGTCATGCACGGCAACAGTTCGACATGCTGCACGCCGAATTCGGGTCGTCAGGATCCGATCCTGCGCTGGGACGCTCCGGTCCCCATGCGGGTGCGCATCGAGTTCTTCGGTCAGTACGCAGCCGTCGGAGGTGGCGATCAGCCCCTCACGCTCTCCGTGAACTCCACCCCCGCGTTGATCGCGAACGAGCAGGACTTCGGGACAGCCGGAGCAACCATCATGCTCGAGGCCGAACCGCTCGCCGCCTTGACGCTCCTGCACGAGCGCTGCTCGCCGTTCTCCTTCAAGCTTCGCGTGCTCACCCCTGATTGCAACTCCAACGGCATCCCCGATGCGGTCGAGATCGCGAGTGGATCCGCCATCGACCATGACGTCGACGGCGTTCCCGACTCGTGCCAGTGCTCCGCCGACGTCATTCCGAACGGCGTTGTCGACGGCGCCGATCTCGCCGCGGTCCTGACGGTCTGGGGCACCAACGGCGGCGTCTATCCCCGTGCGGACACCAACGGTGACGGGTTGGTCGACGGCGCCGACCTCGCGACGGTGCTGGGGTCCTGGGGCGGTTGTCCGTAACAACGCGCTTCGGAACGCGGCAGGAGCGGCGGTGACCCGACGGGCCACACGCCCGTTCAACTTCCGAACCGCCGTGTTTGCGAGTGCTTACACTGCGGCTCCGTGGCCGACTTCACGCCCGACAACACCCTGCTTGCGCGCTGCCGGAGCGGTGACTCGGGGGCGTGGTCGCAGCTCGTCGAGCGCTACCGCAGGCTCGTGTGGTCGGTGATCATCAAGCACCGCATGCGCGATGAGGAGGCGGAGGATGTGTTCCAGCACGTCTTTGCCACGCTCGTGTCGAGCATTGACCAGATCCAGGACGAGGGCGCGCTGCCCGCCTGGCTGGTGACGACCACCAAGCGGCGCTGCTGGCGCGTGACGGCGCAGACCCGGCAGGCGGCGGAGCGCGCGCGGTCGCTCGACGCCGACCCCGACAAGCGGGTGGACCCCGTGGATGAGCGCGATGATCCCGTGGAGACGCGGGCGCAGCTGGAGAAGCAGCTGGTGCGCGAGGGTCTGGAACGGCTCGGCGGCAAGTGCAAGGACCTGCTCGAAGCGCTGTTCGGCGCGGGCGGGGAGCCCAACTACACGCTGATCGCGGAGAAACTGGGCATCCGCGTCGGTTCGATCGGGCCGACACGGGCGCGGTGTCTGGAGAAGCTCAGCCGGATTCTCGGACGTCTCGGGTTTGGAGAGGCTGATGCGGGCAAGCCCGATTGTGACGAGGAGGACGAGGAATGAGCGTCCGAAGCCCGTTTGACCGTCCTCTTGTACGGGCTCGTGCGTGCAAATCCGCCGCGGGATGTATTCGTGGGAGCGCTCCCTGCTCTGCTGACATGAATCTCCGCGGTTTTGACGACACCGCGGCTGTCAGGACGAACCCATGAATACCTCTTCCTCCAACCCCGGAAAGCGACCGACGATCGACGAGATCGCCGCGGTGGCGTCGGGTGAGGGTGGATCCGCCCTCGAGGCGCGGGTGCAGGCTGCGGCGGCGCGCGACCCGAGGGTTGCATCGACGCTGTCCGGGTTCCTGCAGGCTGTGAACACGATGCGGGGCGACGAGGCGAACGAACCCCCTGCCGCCGCGCTCGCGCAGGCCAAGGCGCTGGGCGCCCGGTTGGCGGATCGCCGCGTGGCGTCGCGCAATCCCGTGGCGCTGCTGGGCGAGATGTTCGACCGGGCGGGCGCCGTGGTGCTCGAGTGGTTCAACCCGGAAGGCGGACTGGCCCTGGCGGGTGTGCGCGACGATCGCGGCGCCGACCTGCTGGAGGCCGTGATCGATGCGGCGGAACTGACGATCCGCGCCGAGCGGACGCCTGCCCAGGATGGCGTGGTGCGTCTGGTGGGCGAGGTGCTGCGGTCGGACGAGATGCCGGTGAAGGCGGATCTGGCCGTGCTCGATGGGCGCGGTGTGGTGATCGCGACCGACTCGACCGATTCGCTGGGCATGTTTGCCGTGGCGCTGCCCGAGGGTGCGCGCGAGGTGGTGGTGACAGCGCGTGCCGCCGATGGCGCCGTGCAGCCCACGATCGTGCTGCCGCTCGGACCGCGAGATGACCGCAGTGGTTCCACGGAGCCGCGCGCATGACCGCGGCCCAGTCGCTCAATCTGGATGCGTTCGAGGCGCTGAGTGAGCCGATGCGCGCCGAGGTCGTGTCGCGCGATCCGCGTGGCGCGGCGGTTGCATTGGTGGCACTCGGTGATGACTGCGAGCGCATGGCTGCCGGCGCGCCGGACCGCGCCCTGCGCGCGGGTGAGGCATTGGCCGCGGTGGCGCGGGCGCTGGCGGCGGGTTCCGCCGAGGCGCGGGCGCTGCGGGCGACGATTCCGGCGCTGGCATACGCCGGTCGGCTGGACGAGGCGCTGTCGCGGGCGGCGGAAGCCGAGGCTGCGGCCGATCGCGCCGGCGACACCGTGGAGCGGGCGCGCGCGGGTGTGGCGTCGATGCATGCGCTGGCCAAGCTGGGTCGGACGCAGGATGCGATCGCGCGCGGGCGCGGGTCGCGCGATGCGCTGCAGGCGGCGGGTCGTGCCGATCTCGCGGCGCGCGCCGAGCTCAATCTGGCCAATGTGCACAAGATCCGCGGCGAGCAGACCGATGCGCTCGGTTGCCTGGAGCGCGCGCTGACCGGGATCCCCGAGTCGGAGGCCGCGGCACGCGGCACCATCGAGAACACGCTGGGCGAGACGCTGCTGCAGCTCGACCGCCTGGCCGAGGCGCACGGGGCATTCGATCGTGCCGAGAAGCTGCTGGCGGCGCTGCCGCTGGCGCTCGCGGTGGTGGTGGGCAACCGCGCCGACCTCCTTGCCCGCGAGGGACGCTTTGGCGATGCGCTGCGTGAGTTCGCGCGCGCGCAGCAGATGATCGCGAGCATCGCGCCTGGTCACCATGCGCGACTGCTGCTCGAGGAAGCCGAGGCGCTGGCGGTGCTCGGCGCGCACGGCGAGGCGCTCGAGGCAGTGGATGCCGCGCTGGCGACCGCGTCGACCAAGGGTCTCAAGGCCGAGATGGCGCGTGGGCTGCTGGTGAAGGCGCGTGCCCTCGCCGCGGCCGAGCGCGTGCATGAGGCGAAGCCTGCCGCGGCGCGCGCACTGGCGCTGGCCGAGGAGATCGGCGACGCGCGCGGTGTGCGGGCGGCGGCGATCGTGGCCAGCGAGCTGGCGCTGCGCGAGGGCTTGGCGTCGGAGTCGGCCGAGTTCGCGGCCAAGGCGATGCGCAACGCGAGTCCGCTGGACAGCGCGCATGCGCTCGTGCGCGCGGCGCGCGCCGAGCTGGCGATGGGCAACACCGACCGTGCGCTCGACACCGCGCGCAGCGCCCGTTCGGGTGCGGCGGCGCTCGGGGTTCGCACGGTGGAGATCGATGCGGCGCTGGTGGAGGCCGATTCGGAGCGGGCGCGCGGCGGACTCGACCGGTCGATCGCGGCGCTCTCGCACGCGATCGGACTCGCCGAGGACCTGCGCGGCTCACTGGCGGCCGACCGCCTGCGCTCGGCGTTCGCGGCATCGCGCCTGCGGGTGTACGAGGATCTGGCGCTCGACCTCCTGGCGCGCGCCGACAGCGCCAGCCTGGCCGAGGCGTTCGTGACGGTGGAGCGTGCGCGCAGCCGCGTGCTGCTCGACGCGGTGCTGCGGTCGATCGACCGGACGGCGTCGGCGGGATCCGCGGACGCGGCGTCGCGCGATGAGATCACCCGCGTGCGTGCCCGCCTGGCGGCCCTGCACGCGAGCGTGGCGCGCAATGCGTCGGATGCGGGCGAGCGCCGTGGCGTGTCGCCGGCGCTGCTCGACGAACTGCGCTCGACCGAACACGAGATGGAGCGGCTGGTGTCGCGCGCGCAGAACGCGCGCGGCGTGGCGTCGCTCTTCGCCCAGCCGCTGTCGGCCGACGATGTGCTCGGGCGGCTGGAACACGACGATGCGATGATCGCCTACTTCATTGCCGGCGAGGAACTGATGGCCTTCGTCGCGCAACGGGGCGAGATCGCGTCGGTGCGCTGCATCGCCCACGCATCCGAGATCGCTCCGCTGGTGGAGAAACTGCTCTACCAGCTGCGCGCCGGCGTGCGTGCGGCCGATGCCCGCAGCCTGCGGGCGGTGCGGACGCTGTCGCGTGCGCTGCACGACCTGCTCATCGGGCCCATCCTCGAGCAGGTGCCCGGCGTGGATTCGGCGCAGCGGCTGGTGATCGTGCCCTTCGGGGCGCTGCACGCGCTGCCGTTTGCGGCGCTCTTCGACGGCGAGCGGTACCTCATCGAGCGCTTCGAGATCCACACGGCGCCGAGCGCGTCGATCGCCTGCTCCGACCGCGGTGCGCGGCGCGAGACCATGGCGCAGCCGCTGGTGATCGCGGTGGCCGACGAACAGGCGCCGCTCATCGACGAGGAAGCCGAGCTTCTTGCGAGCCAGCGCGGCGCGGAGGTCCTCCGCGGCGCGAGCGCCACGATCGCGCGGGTGCGCGAGGCGGCGCGCGGCCGGGCATTGCTTCACTTCGCGTGCCATGGCCGGTTTATCGGCGCTCTTCCCAACGCGTCCGGCATCCGCCTGGCCGATGGCTGGATGCCGGTGCGCGAGATCGTCGACCTCGACCTCGATGCGCAGGTGGTGTTCCTCGCGGGCTGCGAGACCGGCCGCAACGCCGTCGACGCGGGCGACGAGCTCGCGGGCATCAGCCGCGCGTTCCTCGCTGCGGGCGCACGATGCCTCGTGGCCGGCCTCTGGTCGGTCCGAGATCACGCGGCACTCGAGGTGTCCGCGAACTTTCATCAGGAATTCTCCGCCGGAAGACGTCCTTCCGCGGCTCTTCGCGCAGCAGCGCTTGCCTCTCTCAAGAAATGGGAGCATCCTTCATGGTGGGCACCCTTCGTCGTCACAGGGTCACTCGCATGATCAAGGCTTCTCTGATTCCCGCCGCCGTTGCCGCAGCGCTTGCTGTTGACGGCTTTGCCATGGGACTGCCCGAGTACCCGCTGGTGCCTGGCGAGGCGATCATTCGCACCGCGCATCCCAAGGCGCTCGCGCAGACCATCGCGGCTCTTTCGGCCAAGTTCCCGGGCGTCGGCGTGCTCGATCAGATCGATGGCCGACCCGTGTACCTGCTCTCCTACGCGCTCGCGGAGGGGCAGGTCTACCACGATGTGCAGGAGGCGCTTGTCGCGCTCGTTGCCAACGGCACCCTCACCTGGTCGGAGATGAACTACGTCGGCCAGACCGGCGAGGGCAACACCGACAGCCTGTGGTTGTCGGGCGTGGGCGAGAGCTCCACGGGGTACCTTGACCAGTATGCGGTGCCGTTGCTCGGCATCCATGCGGCGCACAAGCGGTCGCGCGGCGCAGGCGTGGTCGTGTCGGTGATCGACACGGGCATCGATGCGGCGCACCCGGTGTTCAACGGAACCATCAGCAGCCAGGGCGCGAGCTTCGTGCCTGATTCGCCGTCGTGGGGCGACATCGCCCAGAGCGTCGACAGCGATGGCGATGGGCTCGTCGACGAGCAGTTCGGTCACGGAACCTTCGTGGCGGGCCTGATCCATCTCGTGGCGCCCGAGGCGATGATCCTCTCGGCGCGCGCACTCGACAGCGATGGCCGCGGCAACTGCTTCCGCATCGCGCAGGCGGTGGCGTGGTCGGTGGATCGCGGCGCGCATGTGATCAACATGAGCCTGGGCGAGACCTACCACTCGAAGGCGCTCGAGGACATGGTGCTCGAGGCCTCGATGCGCGGTGCCATCGTGTGCGGCGCCGCAGGCAACCGCAACACCCAGGATCCGCGGGAGTTCCCCGCGTGCGATCCGAACGCGTTCGGCGTGTCGGCGACGAACTGGCTCGACCAGAAGGCTCCGTTCTCGAACCTTGAGGTCCGCCTCGACTTCGCGGCGCCTGGCGCCTCGGAAATCAATGGCGGCATCCCCGCGCTCGAGCGCTCGATCATCGGCCCCGTGCCCGGCAACAACTTCGCGATCTGGGAGGGCACCTCCTTCGCGAACGCCTTCGTGAGCGGCACTGCGGCGCTCATCCGCGCGCAGCGCGCCGATTGGCCAGGCGACGTCGTGGTTCCACCCCAGGTGCGCAACCTGGTGTACGGGGTGCTGGTCGACTCGGGCGATCCGATCGTGATCACGAATCCGAACCACCAGGGCCTGCTCGGCCGCGTGCGCATTGCAGCCGATGCCGCGGTGCTCGAGAATCCGCCCGCGCCGCCGTGCGGCGACGTGAACTGCGACGGGTTCGTGGGTTCGCAGGATCTCGCGGCGATACTCTCCGACTGGGGCTCGCTCGCGACCTTCAAGCGCACCGACCTCAACGCCGACGGTTTCGTCGACTCGCGCGACATCACGATCCTCCTCAGCAACTGGTGAGCGGATACAGTCCGCGCCATGCAGGACCCCATCCGAGCGGCCCGCTGGGACCGTCGTTTCCTTGAGCTCTCCGACACCATCGCGCGCTGGTCCAAGGATCCGTCGCGCGGCGTGGGTGCGGTGATCGTGAGCCCGGCGCGGCAGATCGTGGCGACGGGATTCAACGGACTTCCGCGGGGGATCGAGGACCGGCCCGAGCGGCTGGAGCGGCCCGTGAAGTACGACCTCATCTGCCATGCGGAGATGAACGCCATCATCCAGTGCGCGCGCAATGGCGTGTCGCCGATGGGTGGCATGATCTACACCAGCTTCGCGCCGTGCGTGCACTGCACGCTGTCGATCATCCAGTCGGGCATCGTGCGCGTGGTGACCTACACCTCGGGCGCGGGCGACGAGCACTGGATGGAGAACCTCCGCAAGAGCCGCGAACTGCTGGCGGAGGCCGGCGTGGAGTATGTCGAGATCGCGAGAGGGTGAGAGCGTGACGCCATCCCGTGACGCCATCCCGTGACGCCATCCCACGGTCGGCGACGCGCGGTGCTACTTCGCCTCGATGCCCAGTTCGCGCGCGGTGAAGGCGCGGGTACGGCCCTTGGTCTCGTCGCGCACCTTGGCGACGAGCGCCGGGTCGATCGCGGATCCCGTGTTGCCCCATGCGCTGCGCACATAGCTCAGGACCGCGGCGATCTCATCGTCGCCGCGGATGGGTGCCGCGGGCATGACCTGGTTGTAGGTCTGGCCGTCGACCTCGATGCGGCCCTCCAGGCCGTGCAGCAGGATCTTGACGAGGACTTCGGGGTCGCCGTGCACGATCTCGCTGTTGCGGAGCGGCGGGTAGACGGGCGGAAGACCGCGGCCGTTGGCCTGGTGGCAGCTCATGCAGTTCGAGTAGAGGCGCTTGCCGAACTCCTCGACGCTCATGGCGGCCGACTTGGCCAGCTTGGGCGGGACGAACGAGACATCCTCGCGGCCGGGCCAGAAGAGCTGGCGGTCGACGGCGGAGGCGAGCTCAAGGTCGCGGTGGTTCGCGTCGAGCATGGCAAACCAACCCGTGGGCTCCGAGCCGGCGACGAGCTGCACGGGTTCCTTGGCGTTGAGGCGCTGGCGGGCAGCGATGCGCTCGAGCATGGCGCGGGCGAGCCACGGACGGTCGGAAGCAACCGCCGCGATCGACGCGAGGGTGTGGCGAAGCGTGGTCGCGTCGGGTCGACCAGAACCATTGTCGAGCAGGAGGTCGGTGAGCTCCGCAGCGAAGGCGCGCGCGGGCACGGAGTCGTCGGCGAGGAGCGCGCCCGACATGATGGCATCGAGGAGCTGCGGCTCGGCGCCGGCGACCGACGACATCGCGGCGGAGCGCATGTCGCGCGCGGCGAGGTCGCGGCGGAGCGCGGGCTCGAGCACGGCGACGCGGAGCGGAGCGGCAAGCGTGCCCGCGGAAAGCGCGGACTGCACGCGCACGGCGCGGTCGGCGTCGTCGACCGCGCGCACAAGCGCGGACGCGAGTTCGTTGGCGGGGAGCATGGTCTCGGCCATGCGGAGCGCGTGGACGCGGACGGTCGGCGATTCGCTCGCAAGTGCGGACTGGATGATCGCGCGATCGAGGCTTGCCGCGCCGTGCAGTGTCCAGAGGTGCTCGAGCGCGATGGCCACGGGCATCGCCGTCGCGGAGGACGGTGCGGCCGAGGGAGCGGACTGTTCGCGCAGCGCCGTGCGCACCGCTTCGATCGCGGCGGTATCGGCACGCTCGATGATGAGCCGGCGGGCGATCTCGCGCACGGGCTTGTCGGGTGACGACAGCGCCGCGGCGAGTTGCGCGCCCTCGAGACGCGAGAGATCCACGGGCTTGGGCGCGCGCTCGCCCTTGCGCACGATGCGCCAGATGCGGCCCGCATCGACCGGCTGGGCGAGGCCGCGCGCGTCGACCTGCTTGCGCAGGAAGGTGGTCATGAAGTTGCGGTGCTGGATGATGCCGCGGTACATGTCGGCGACGTAGATGGCGCCATCGGTTCCGACGGTGGTGGCGACGGGACGGAAGCGCTCGTCGGTGGAGGTCCAGAACGACTGGTCGCCGTCGGCTGGCGTCGCCTGCACGCGGCCATCGCGCTCCTCGAGGCGGTAGCGGTGCACGAGGTTGCCAGCGACCTCGCAGATGAGCGCGGTGCCGCGCATGTCGTCGAGAAGCGCCGATTCATAGACGAGCGGACTGCATGCACCGGTGAAGTTGGCGAGGCGGCCGTCCTTGAGCACGCCCTTCTGGTACGCGCGGTTGACGCCAGGCGTAAGGCGCGAGGGGTGGACGCGCATGTCGGTGGCGGCGCGGGCGGGCACGCCCTCGAACGACTTCTGGCCGGGATTGCGGGCGGCGTAGTGCTTGGGCGCGAGGTCGACCAGCAGCGGGTCGGAGTTGGGTGAGTAGTAGAGGCGGCCGACGGAGTCCTCGCTGATGCCCCACTGGCCGTGCGGCGACACGGCCTGGGCGCGCAGCGTGGGAGTGCCGTTCTCCAGCACGGGCACGAAGCGCTGCGGGTGCTGCGAGCAGGTGAAGGTGTTGTCGAGCGTGAACAGCAGTCCGTTGCCTGCGTGCTCGGGGTTGTCCTGGCCCACGAAGCCCGAGGCGACGATGCGCGACTCGTCCGCCCGGCCATCACCGGTGGTGTCGCGGCAGAAGAGGAGGTGCGGCGGCTCGATCACGAGGAGGCCGTCGCGCCAGTGGGCGATGCCGCGCGGCATGACCAGGCCGTCGAGGAACACCTCGGCCTTGTCCATGGTGCCGTCGCCGTCGGTGTCGCTGAGCACCTTGATGCGGCCGAGGCGCTCGGTCTCGCCCGCACCATCGGCATCGCGCATGTAGCCGCGCATCTCCACGACCCAGAGCCGGCCATCGGATGCGAACTCGAGCGCGACGGGCGCCTCGACGAGCGGCTCGCTCGCCACGAGCTGGATCTCGTAGCCGTCGACGATGCGGAAGGTGGCGAGCTCTTCGGCGGCACTGCGCACGGGGGCGTCGGTCACCTGCCATTCGATGGGAAGTTCGCCCTGTGTTTCGCCGGCACGGTCGCCGTTCTGCGCGAGCGCCGGACGATCCAGGCCAGCATGGGCGAGCAGGACGAGCGCCGCGATGGTGGCAGCGGAACTGGCGGCGCGGAACGCAGGCAGACGGGAACGCATGAGCGGAGTGTACGGCCAAGGATGTGCCCGACGAAGCCTCGGCTACGCTGCCGCGCATGATTCCCGCGCTTGTGATTCCCGCGCTGATGGCCGCATTCTCACCATCGACATGGATCGCATCGCCCACGCCGCAATCGCAGCGCGGAGCGGAGGAGCGACGCGCCGAACCCCGCGCTGAACCAAAGGTGCTGATCATCGGCATCGATGGCGTGCGCCCCGACGCGCTGCAGGCCGCGGAGACGCCTGCGATCGACACGCTCATCGCCAACGGCTGCGTGTCCTACGACGCGTCGACCTCTGCATACACCGTGTCGGGGCCGGGCTGGTCGACGATCCTCTGCGGCGTGTGGCCGGACAAGCACCGTTCGGTGGACAACCGCTTCCTCATCACCGACTACGAGCGGTATCCGTCGCTGTTCACGCTGGCCAAGCGGGCGCAACCGGCGATCCGCACCGCGTACTTCGGCAACTGGGGCCCGATCGGCGAGCGCATCCTCGCCAAGGATCCGATCGATGTGCGCGTGTCGCTGCAGGACACGAAGAACGATGCGCCGCAGACCGAGGCGTGCGTGAAGGCGCTGGCGAAGGACGAGGCGCTCGACCTCGCCGTGTTCTATGTGGGAAATGTCGACGAAACAGGCCATGCGGTCGGCTTTCACCGCGCGGTGCCGGGGTATCTCTCGGCGATCGAGGCTGCCGACGCACTCGTTGGGCGCGTGCTGGCGGCGGTCGAGTCGCGCGCCAACCGCGAGCGCGAGGACTGGCTGGTCATCCTGACCACGGACCATGGCGGCACGATCGACCTCAATCACGGGCGCGACATCGCGGAGCACCGCGAGGTGCCGTTCATCGTGTCGGGCGACGCGGCGGCCAAGGGCGCGCTGCGCGCGACGGTGAACCAGTGCGACGTGGTGGCGACCGCGTTCGCGCACCTCGGCATCGCGGTGGATCCCGCATGGGACCTCGACTCGTGCGCGGTGGGGCTGGCGACGGTGCGTTCGGCAGCGGATCTCTACGGGCGCAACCTCGTGGTGAACGGCGATGCGGAGTTCGCTTCGCCTGCCGGCAAGCCCGAGGGCAACCGCGGCGTTCCCGGCTGGCGCGACTGGGGTGCGGCGTCGGTGCTGGCGTACGGGGCGCACGCGGACTTTCCGGCCGACACCGCCGCCGATCGCGGGCGGAACTTCTTCTTCGGCGGCAACGCCGGTGAATCGCGGTTGGTGCAGCGCATCGACCTCGGCGCGGCCGCGCGCGACATCGATGCGGCGACGGTGCCGTTCGAACTCGGGGCATGGCTGGGCGGTTTTGGCCCGCAGCGCGATGTGGCGTGGATCGACCTGCGCTGGATCGATGAGCGCGGCGGCACCGTGGGCGAGGCGAGCCTCGAGGCGGTGACGCTGGAGGAGCGGACGCGGGCGTTTGCCGACGCGGGCGGTGATCCAGACACGCGATCGGATCCGGATGCGGGCACGGGCGCGAACGCCGCGCTCACCGGATTCCTCGAGCGCCGGACGGGTGGCGTCGTGCCTGCCGGCGCGCGCATGGCCGAGATCACCGTGCGCTTCGAGCGTTCCGAGGGACTCTGCGACGGATACGCGGACAACATCTCGCTCGTGCTGCGGCCTGCCGCCGTGGTGATGGATGCGGGGCCCGCGGTGTTCGTGCACGGCGAGGATCGCGCCACGGTGTGGATGCGCGCGGGTGTTACGTCGAACGTGTCGGCTGAGTCCGCGCTGCTCCGCTGCACGATGCGCGACGAGTCGGGCGAAGAGCTCGTGGTCGAGGCACGGCCCGATGCCGAGCGGGACGCGACGGTGCACTTCGCGTTCACTGGTCTCGCTGCGGGAACCGACTACCGCTACGCGATCACGCGCGCTGCGGATGGCGTGGAGCTTGCGCGCGGCGGATTCACGCAGCTCTCCACCGATGCGCGGCGCACGCGGCTGGCATTCGGTTCCTGCGCCGACATCGACGAGTCGACGGCGCGCACCTGGCGGCAGATCG
>CAIOCH010000399.1 GCA_903856525.1 uncultured bacterium
GGCGCGTGCGTGATGACCGCGTGCGCGAGTTGCCCGGCGCCACCCTGCCCTGCGGACCTCGATGGCAATGGATTCGTGGACGCCGCCGACCTCGGAAGCCTGCTCGCTGCGTGGGGTGCGTGCGGGAAGTCCTGCCCCGCCGACATCAATGGCGACGGATTCGTGAGCGCTATGGACATCGCGTCGATGCTCGATGCGTGGGGCGCGTGTCAGTAGCACCTGTGAGGCGCGTGGCGAGCCCAGCGCCTCATTTCGATCCGCTCGCGCGCATCACCAGCACCCAGTCCTGCGGCGACGGCACCGCGGGCGTCGACCAGCTCGCTTCGCCCGTGACCTCGCCGAGGTCGAAGCGGCGCCCCGTGGCGGGATCGAACCAGAACGCCGTATAGCGCACCTTCGGATCAAGCTCGGCGACGCGGAAACCGCCCCAGTCGTAGATGCCGCGCTTCGGTCGATACGCGACGAGCACCTCGCCGCGGATTCCCGCAGCGAGCGCCCCGCCGTCGCCCCACTCAGGATGCGGTTCCATGCGCTGCCACGGCAGTTCCTCGAGCAGTCGCCTGGCGAGCCCGAGCTGCGTCGAGCCGGGAAACGCCATGCCTTCGCGCCAGGTGGTGAAGTCGTAGATCGGCGTGATGCCTGGGTCGCCCTCGACGCTCGCCTGCCAGATGCCCGCCGCGCCGTAGGTGTGACCCGCTGCGCCCGCGAGCATCAGCGTCCAGAAGAGATGGCGCTGGATGTCCTCGAAGTTCGTCTGCATGTGGCGCTCGTAGCACGCCTCGCCGCAGAGCGCGGGGCGCTTCGGCGCGTGGGCAAGCGACGCGCGGAGGAGGCGCAGGGTCTCGTTCGCGGTGTTGAGCCCGTCGTGGCCGATGCCGACCATGTCGAAGTCGAACTCGTCGTTGCCGCGCGCGATCGAGGCGCGCGGGTCGCCGGGCGAGTGGTAGGTGAGCGGGCGGCGGAACGGATCGGTGGCGCGCACGTACTCGGCGAGCTCGGCCCACGGACCGTTGCCGTCGCTCGCCTCGCCGCCGAGGATCCAGACGACGGGCGACGCGCCGTAGCGCGCGATGAGGTGGCGCCAGTGGCGCTTGAAGCCGTCGAGGCCGACCTGGTTGATGGTCGACTGTCCGCCCGCCTGCGGGCGTCCCCAGCCGCCGACGATCGCGGGCACGATCGAATGCGCGATGAGCGTCGAGATGCGCGTGTCGGCTGCGTCGAAGTCCGCGGTGTTCACCGCGCGGAAATCAAGCGTCGTGTAGGGCAGCCCCGCTTCGTTCGCCCAGCGCGGCTCGAGCATCGCTTCGTCTGGATACGGTCCGCAGACGATCTGGACGACGTTGAAGCCCTTCGCCGCGCGATCGGCGCAGAGTTCGCGGAAGCCCTGCGCGTCGATCCGCTTGCAGAGCCCCTTCCACCAGGTGTCGCCGAGCCAGAGGAAGGGCGTGCCGTCGGCGTGCTCGAAATGGCGGCGATCGGCGGCGATGCGCACCGGGCCGCGGCGGATGAGCGGATTCGCGCTCGCTGCGGGCGTGACGACGATCGAGCCCGACGCGGCGTGCAGCCCAGCGTCGTCCTTCGCCGTGCACTCGGTGCGGTAGCGATGGACGCCGACCGCGGGCGATGCGTAGCGCACCTTCCAGAGGTCGCCGCCTGCCCAGACGGCGGGCACTCGGTACGCGCGCCCGTCGGGTGCGTCGAAGACGACGTCGAGCTCGACGGTCGCGAAGGCGTCCGCGTGCGGAGCCTTGGCAGTGAAGGCGATCTCGATGACCTCGTTGGCGGCGGTCTCGAGCGATGGAGGTGCTGCACGGGAGACCGCTGCGAACGCGAGGCACAA
>CAIOCH010000400.1 GCA_903856525.1 uncultured bacterium
CCCCGTGAACACGCCCTCGAAGGTGCCGCCGCGGCGTTCCCGCAGCAGCGTGGGCGCGCACTCCATGTCGTTCCACTGGTACGCGTTGCCGCTCTGGTCGAAGGTGCCGTAGTGGCTCGGGCTGCCGCTGAAGGCGCCGACGTCGGTCAGGTAGTTCTGCGCGGGATCGAAGGCCGTGACGCCCGTGACCGCGTAGACCTCGTTGGCGCGATAGTTCGCCTGGTTCGGGAGCGGACCGACCGCGTTGCCTGGTCGTACGTCGCTCTGCGTGGCGTAGGTGTAGTAGCCGGGAACGCCCGATCCCGCCTTGTTCGGAGAGTAGAACGCGGCCTTGTACCACTCGTCGGCGGTGGGAATGTGGAACGTGGGCGTCGCGCCGGTGTTGGGATTGACCTCGTTCCGCCCGACAGCGGCTCCGGTGGTGCGACCGAGCAAGGTGTACGCGCCATCCTCGGTGGTGGTGACGGATGCGGCGCCCGACGGCTGGCCGTTCGACATCCAGTTGGCGAAGCGCGCGCAGTCGAACCAGCTCACATAGGTGATCGGACGGTTGGAGCTGTCGCCGCCGTTCTCCATCACCGTGTAGGCGTGCTTTCCGGGCACACCCGAACGCGCGATGCCGGCGATGTTGAGGTTCGTGGCCATCTGCGGGCTGTAGAGGCCATGCGGATCGCTCCGCGCCACGGCGTTCAGGAATGCCGCGTACTGACCGATGGTGACATGGTGCCTGCCCATGCGGAACTCGTAGGCCACGGCGCCGCACTGGATCACCCCGCTTTCCTGCAGCCGCGTATCGGGGTCATTTCCGGGATCGCCGACCGTCACCAGTTCGATCACCACGCCGCCTGCGAACGCGCTGGCGGTCGCAGTGGCGGCGAGCACGGCGGCGGCGTGCGATCGCGCGGATCTGTTCCAGTGGGGCATGGCGGGGACTCCGTCGGGGCGAGTGGAGTGTGCGCGCGGCGCGCCAACGGTCAAGCGCGTGTCACGCAGACGCTTCGGACTTGCCGCCCGCGCGACCACCACGCGACCGAGAACTGCCCAGGCGAATGAACAGTCGCGCCCACACGCAGTCCAGGCGGTTGTGCTCAAGCACCCTGCACCATGCCTCGCGGGTTCCCTGCGTGAGGGCGCGGTAGCGCCGACGGCCGTCCGACTGCCCGAGCACGCGCCGCAATGTGTCGGTGACCTTTCCATCGTCGTAGCCGGATGGAACCTCGTCTCCCGCGAGTCGCACGAAGTCCACGAGTCGGTTGCCGAGATTCCGGCACCGTTCTCCCTTCTGCCGCAGGCGCTGGCGCTCGGGACCCACGCTCGCAGCGGCGTCCGGATGCCTCGCGCTGCGCCACGCCTTCGCACGCTTCTTGGCATCGATGTACTCGACATCCTCCGGCCACGCGCAGCCGAGGCCGTCCGCGATGCGCGTGAGCTCGTGCTGCGAGAACCCGGCGATGGCGCGCTGCTCGCGGCGGGCCCGCCCGATGAGCGCGGCGCAGAACGCGGGGAAATCCGTGCACTCCAGTCGCCGGCCGCGGGCGGCGAGCGCAATGCCTGGCTCGACATCGGTGAAGGCCGTCTGCGTGAAGGTCCTGCCCACCAGGACCCCTGCCAGCACGGGACGGCGGTCGGCAAAGCCCTCGAAATCCACCACGATCGGCTCGTTCGTCATCGCGAAGCTCCTGGACATCGCCCTCGGTGCCGGCCAACGCGGTCGCCACCGGAGCGGTCCTGATTGTGAAGGTGCGCGCGCGCAGATCCGCGGGCGCGGACGCCTCCGTATGCGCGCGCCCACGCGTAGGCGGCGGCGCGCGTGCGAGGGTGCAGCCGCGCGCGCGCGTGAAGCACCCCGCGCTTCCTGCTAGCATTCCGCGCCCAATGGCCACTTCGCAACTGCCCATCCTCGAGTTCGTCGCCCGCAACTACAAGAACTTCAACGCCCGCGCCACGCGCGACGCGATGTTCGCGTACTGGGATCACATCCAGGCCGGCGGCAAGATGTACTGGGCCGTCGCCGGCGCGATGAGCTCTGCGCAGCTCGGCATCAGCCTCGCCCCCGCCATCCGCGCGGGCCTCGTGCACGGCCTCTCGGTCACGGGCGCCAACCTCGAGGAGTCGCTCTTCCGCCTCGTGGCGCACGACTCGTACAAGGACTTCCCCGACTACCGCTACTTCACCAAGAAGGACGACACCAAGATCCTCAAGGACCGGATGCGCCGCGTGACCGACACGAGCATCCCCGAGGACGAGGCGTTCCGCTCGGTCGAGAAGATCCTCGTGCCCATGTGGGAGCGCGCGACCAAGAACGGCGAGCGCCGCTTCTGGCACGAGTACTTCTACGAGCTCATCCTGTCGATCCCCAAGTCGAAGTACGAGGGCA
>CAIOCH010000401.1 GCA_903856525.1 uncultured bacterium
CGTGGCGCTGCCCGTAGCGGAAGCTGAGCGCGTGGCACGCGTAGCCCTCGCGGCGCATCCAGGCGAGCACGGTGGCGCTGTCGAGGCCACCCGAGAGAAGGACGACGGCGCGTTTCATGGGACGTTCACCGTGGGGACGCTCGTGCTGGGGACTTCACACCGGGCTCGGAACGCTCTCGAGCACGCGCTGCATGATGCGGCGGGTGGTGAGGGTGTCGCCCTGGTGCATGTAGGTGCGGCTGATGACGCGGTGCGCGCACACAGGCAGCACGTTCGAGACGATGTCGTCGGGCACGCAGTAGTCGCGGCCGGCCACGAATGCGGTGGCGCGGGCGGCGGCGGCGAGCGCAAGGGCGCCGCGCGGCGACACGCCCACCTGCAGGTCCTCGCTGTTGCGGGTGGCGGTGGCGATGGCCACGATGTAGTCGACGAGCGACCGGTCGAGCCGCACCGCATCGGCCTTGCGCTGGAGCTCGATCACCTCGTCGGCACCCATCGCCGGCTGCAGGTCGGGCAGCGCCGTGCGCGCGGGCTGCTTGGCGAGGATGCGCCCCTCGTCGTCCGGCGACGGATACCCGAGCGAGAGCCGCATGAGGAAGCGGTCGAGCTGGTTCTCCGGCAGGAAGTAGGTGCCCTCGAACTCGTAGGGATTCTGCGTGGCCACCACCATGAACGGCTGCGGCAGCGGGAACACGCCGCCCTCGGCCGACACCGTGCCGTCGCTCATGGCCTCGAGCATGGCCGACTGGGTGCGCGGCGTGGTGCGGTTGATCTCGTCGGCGAGCACCACGTTGGCAAAGATCGGCCCCTGGCGGAACTCGAACGAATGCGAGTCCTGGCGATAGATGCTCGTGCCCGTCACATCCGCGGGCAGCAGGTCGGGCGTGCACTGGATGCGGCTGAACGAGCAGCGGATGGAGCGCGCGAGCGCGTTGGCGAGCACCGTCTTGCCCACGCCGGGCACATCCTCGATGAGCACATGCCCGCGGGCGAGCAGGCACACGATCAGGCGATCGACGGCCTGCACGTTCCCCATGTACACGGAGACGATGTTCGCGCGGAGGGCCTCGATCCTGTCCTGCATGCGCGCGAGTGTAGCGGGTGGACGACGCGCCCTCCCCCGGATCCACCTGCGGATCCCCTTGCGTGCCATGCACGGACGGGCAACACTGCCTGCGATGTCGGGGCCCACCATCCGCAAGACGCTGCCGTGCGCGAAGTGCGGGTACGACCTCGAGGGACTCGCGGCCGACGGTCTCTGCCCCGAGTGCGGCGCCGACATCCTCTCGACGCTCGCGGTGCGGCTCGATCCCGCGACCGAATCGCTCGAGCGCTCGCCGCAACTCGTGCGCACGGGCTGGGCGATCTACCTCATGAGCCTCGGCAGCGTGCTCGGCTGCGCGATCGTGCTCGCTCCGGCGATCGACGCCGCGATCGGGGCGATGGCATTTCCGCGGTGGATCTCTCCCGGTATCGCAGGTGTGCGCGCGATAGCGCCTTCCGTTGCCCTCGCCGGTGCCGTGATCGGCATGTTCGCGGCGCTGCTGGTCATGCCGTGGAGCGGCGAGCGCGCCTTCGTCCGCGCCCGCGCCCTGGGTGGAGCGGGATTCGTGGGCTGGATGCTGCTCTCGCTGCAGCCGCCCTCGTGGCCGGCATCGCTCATCGCCGTTGCGGCCGCGGCGGCGGTCGCTGCGTCGACCACCCCGCTGCTGCGGCGCCTGGTGCCGCACTCGCGGCTGTTCCGAACCGCGCGCCATGCCACCCAGACCACGCGCGACCTGCTGATCGCGTCGGCCGTGACGGGCGGCGCGGGGGCGCTCACGCTCCTGCTTCGCCAGGCGACCGGTGATGGACCGCAGCAGGCCGTGTTCAGCGGCGTGGTGGCGGGCACGAGCGGCATGCTGCTGGTGGTGGGCCTCGGCTACAGGCTGGTGAACACGCACTGGATCCTGCGGTCCCTCCGCCAGCCGCCACCCAAGGTGGACGAGATGCTCGGGGGATCGTGAGGGGGTCTGCCAGAACGGCAGCAGGTCGGAAGATCCGTCGCAAACTGTCAGACGGGGCCCATGGCCACCCCGCGAGGCGCAGACTCGCAAGATCATTCTGGAAACGACTTTACAAACAGATCTCTCGCGACGATCCGCCGCCGGGCCGAACTGGACACGGGGTCCCGTGCTGGTACGGGCTTTGTATCTTCGCCGCCCCGTTCGAATGACGCCGGTCGCCCCGGCGCCGCAAGAGTGAACCCATTCCGAAGATTCGGAGATTGACCCGATGTCCGCCAAGGAACTTTCGTTCGACAACGATGCGCGTCAGAGCCTGCTTGCCGGAGTTGAGAAGCTGGCCGCAGCCGTCAAGAGCACCCTCGGTCCCCGTGGCCGCAACGCCGTCCTCGACAAGAGCTGGGGCGGCCCGACCGTCACCAAGGACGGCGTGTCGGTGGCCGAGGAGATCGAGCTCCGCGACAAGGTCGAGAACATGGGCGCCAAGCTCGTGAAGGAGGCCGCCTCGAAGACCTCCGACGACGCGGGCGATGGCACCACCACCGCCACCGTGCTCGCCGAGGCCCTCGTGAAGGCCGGCCACCGCCAGATCACCGCGGGCGCCGACCCGAATTCCCTCGTGCGTGGCATGAAGAAGGCCGTTGCCGCGGTGGCCACCAGGATCGGCGAGAGCGCGCGTCCCGTGGAGAAGGTCGCGGGCGGCATCGGCGCCGTGGCCGCCATCAGCGCCAACAACGACACCGCGATCGGCAAGATCATGGCCGACGCCTTCGACAAGGTGGGCAAGGACGGCGTGATCACCGTGGAGGAAGGCAAGAGCCGCGAGACGACCATCGATGTCGTCGAGGGCATGCAGTTCGACCGCGGCTACCTCAGCCCGAACTTCGCCACCAACACCGAGCAGATGACCTGCGAGTTCAGCAAGGCGCTCGTCCTCGTGTACGAGGACAAGATCGACTCGCTGGCCAAGTTCGTGCCGTTCCTGGAGAAGGTGATGGAGGCCAAGAAGCCGCTCCTCATCATCGCCGAGGACGTCACGGGCGAGGCGCTCAGCGCGCTCGTGATCAACAAGCTGCGCGGCGTGCTCAATGTGTGCGCCGTCAAGGCGCCGGGCTACGGCGACCGCCGCAAGTCCATGCTCGAGGACATCGCCATCCTCTGCGGCGGCAAGGCGATCATGAAGGACCTCGGCATCGAGCTCGACAAGGTCACCATCAAGGACCTCGGCCAGGCCAAGAAGATCGTCGTCGACGGCGACAACACCACCATCGTCGAGGGCGCCGGCAGCACCGCCGCCATCAAGGGCCGCTGCGAGCAGATCCGCCAGGAGATCGCCGGCACCGACTCGAGCTACGACCGCGAGAAGCTCCAGGAGCGCCTCGCCAAGC
>CAIOCH010000402.1 GCA_903856525.1 uncultured bacterium
CATCTCCATGCTCGCCGAGAACGCCGACCGTGATCCGTTCCTGCGCCACGCCGGCGTGCAGGCGCTCGCGTGGATCGGCGACCGCGCGCGGCTCGGCGACCTGGGTGCCGAACCCGTGGCCTCGCTGCGCATGGCCGCGGTGCTCGCCATGCGCAAGCTGCGCGACCCGCGCCTCGCAGGGTTCCTCAACGACCCGGAGCGCACCATCCGCCTCGAGGCCGCGCGCGCCATCAACGACCTGCCCATGCCCGCGCAGCGGAGCGCGCTCGCCGCGAGCCTCTCGCGCTTCACGGCGCTCGACACGGCGGCAAGCGCGCAGGATGTCGCGCCTCCCGCGCACCGCTTCACCCGCGAGGTGTGGATCCTGGGCCGCCCTGGAACATTCGCTGACTTCGACAACGCGGCGATCCTCGCCAAGGCACCCGACCAGGTGCTCGAGTCGGCGACCGGCGATACCAAGCGCAACATCGGCAACGGCTACATCTCGCGCGTGCGCGGGTTCGTCGAGGCGCCCGAATCGGGCGAGTATGTGTTCGCCATCTGCTCCGACGACGACTCCGAGCTCTTCGTGGGCACCTCCGACGACCCGGCTTCGGTGGTGTCCGCGGCCAAGGTGTCGGGCTACGCGGATCCCGGAATCTACGACGCGCAGCCCGCGCAGCAGTCGAAGCCCATCCGTCTCGAGAAGGGCCGCCGCTATGCGATCCTCGCCCACCACGCCGAGGGCGGTGGCGGCGACCATGTGTCGATCGCCTGGAAGCTGCCCAATGGCCGCTGGGAGCAGCCCATCGGCGTGCAGCCGGTCGACCGCAGCGAGTTCCCGCACATGCGCCGTGCCATCGAGGCGTGCCTCGCAGAGGGCACCGCGGAGAGTGCAGCGCTGCTCTGCGACTTCACCCTCTCCCCCGCCAATCCCCTACCCATGCGCATCGAGGCGCTCGATGCACTCACCTCGTGGACCAACGCCGCGCCGCGCAACCGCGTGCACGGCGCCTATCGCGTGATCGATGGCAAGGCGCGTGATACCGAGTCCTTCCGCGCCATCGTGTCCCGCAAGCTGGCACCACTCGCCGAGAGCGCCGATCCCACCATCCGCAGCGCCGTGAGCGAGGCCGCTGCCAAGATCGGCGTGTCGCTCGATCCCGCCGCCGCCCTGCGCGCGGTGGCCGACGCCACGCTCCCCGCCGCCGAGCGTGTGTCGAGCCTTCGTGCGCTCGCCGCCGACAAGACGGATCGGATCACGCAGGCGCTCGCCGCAGCCCTCGAGTCGAACGCGCCCGAACTGCGCGCCGAGGCGCGCACCATGCTCCTGCGCCGCGCCGACGCGCGTGCCCTGCCCTCGCTTGCCGACGCCGCCGAACACGGCACCACGCTCGAGCGCCAGCGCGCCATTCGCGATCTCGCGGCGATTGGCGCCGAAGCCGAGCCAGCGCTCGCTCCGCTCGCCGAGCAGCTTGCCGCCGGATCGCTCGATCCCGCGCTGCGCCTCGAGATCGTCGAGGCCGCGAAGGACCGTGCCAACGGCCCCGCCCGCACCGCGGTCGAGCGCTGGCAGTCGTCGCTCGGAGGCGACGCGACGGCGCGCTTCGAGGCACTCGCGCTCGCCGGTGGCGACGCCGTGCGCGGACGCGAGATCGTGCTCTACCACCAGAGCGCCGTGTGCATGAAGTGCCACGCCATCGCCGGCAACGGCGGCAACGCCGCACCCGCGCTCGATGGCGTCGCCACCCGCGGTGACGCGCGTTACCTCCTCCACTCGCTCATCAACCCCAACGAGAAGGTGGTCGAGGGCTACGCCAACGCGGGTGCCAGCGCCATGCCATCCATGCAGGGCGTGCTCACCGACGCCGAGATGCGCGATGTGGTCGCGTACCTCGCCACGCTGAAGTGAGTGTGCATGTTCCGGACGGGCTGCATTGCAGGATCAGCGGTTGACGTGGACCGTCACGGTGAGAAAGACGCGATTCACCGACCCCGCCGCCTCCGCGCTGCCAGCGCCAGCAGTGCCATCACGCCAGGCGCCGGCACCGCGGTCGGCACATCCGCCGAATTGAACACCCAGCCGTCCCACGAGCCGTTCGACACAGCGCGGTCGCCGAAGCCCACGAACGACTCGGTCCACGAGGCGTCGCCCGGCTCTCTGGTCCAGTAGTGCCAGTAGTCCAGGTAGGCAGGCGGCGTGCCGAATCCCTCGTTGCTGTCGGCGCCGATCGACACGCCGAAGAGCGCGTCGCCGAAGCTGAAGCTCTGCACCTGGTACGAGAAGAACCCCGGCTGCGCCGACGCGATGATGGCGAACAGGTCGTCACCGAACAGCGCGCCGTCGTAGCGGACCTCGTAGAGATAGGCGTTGGTATTGGCGAACTCGAACTGCACGAAGCTCGCGTTCGCGCCCGAGCCCACGCTGTAGGAACCCACGAGCTCGGCACCCGCCGCGGTGACCGCGGTGAGACCGGCCAGAGCCCCGAGACAACCCGACACGCACTGCAGATAGGAAACGCACGTCATGTGCCAGACTCCTTCACGCGGCATGAGCGGCCGCATGCACCGCGACTCCATCGCGGCAGACGAACGGACTGCATCCGGGAGTCCCCTGCGCATGGTGTCGGCGTGCACGCGCTGGCGCGTGCGGCCATCGACCATGCCCCAGGAGCGGAGGCAGGAACTCAGCGCGCGCGGAACTCGACCCGACTGTGCCACTTCGCGGGAAGTGGTTCACGGTGACGCCTTCGTGGCGGATTCACACCGCCTTCGGAACCGAGCGCGTGTCCGGACACACCGGACAGGGCGAATGTAGCACAGTCACGGTGCCGCAGGAAGCGACGCGAGGACCGCCGCGATCTCGTCGGCCATCTGCGTGGCGTTGGCGGCGCGCGCACTCTGCTCGAGTTGTGCGAGTCCCCGTCGCGCAGCCGCATCGCCCACCCGTGCCTCGAGCGCGAGCGTGAGGTAGCGCACCGATGGATCGCCGGGGGCGAGACTTGCGAGTCGTGCGCCGATGGCGCGCGCGAGTTCGAGATCGCCGGGACCCGGCGTGACCGCGATCACCGCGCGCAGGTAGCGGACGCTCGCTCCCACCATCACCTGTTCGCTCGAGAAGCCAGCGCTCCCGGCGAGCGCCGCGCGCAGCATCGCGCGTCCGCCGTCGGCATCACCCGATGCCGCGAGCAGCGCACCGAGGTCGGCCATCGCGTCGCCCGAGCGCGGATCGAGCTCCACGATGCGGCGCGCGTGCTGCACGGCGTCGGTGTAGTCGCCGCGCGCGACGGCGAGTCTGCGGAGTGCGCGCAGCGCCTCGAACCGGCCCTCGCGGTCCATCCTCATGGCGGCGTCCTCGATGAAGACCTCGGCGTACGCGCCCCGCGCGTCGTCGGCGCGCCCGAGTGCCTCGAGGATGATGCCGCGCCTCACGCGAAGCCCGGAGAGATGCGGTGCGATCTCGATCGCGCGCGTGATCGCGACAAGTGCCTCGTCGTGGCGACCGAGCAGCCGCAGCGCCTCGCTCATGTTCGCGGGGTGGGTGACGTCGTCGTCCTTGAGCTCGTACGCCGCGCGCGCGTGCCCGAGTGCCTCGGTGGCGAGCGCACGCACACGTGCATCATCCTCCGCCGCGACCGCTGCGCCCGCCTGCTCGAGCAGCACCGACGCGAGGTTGTTGTGGGCAAGCCATGCGTTCGGATTGCGCGCGATGGTGTCGCGCCACAGCGTCTCGACGTCGGTGTACTTCTGCGCGGCCATCCACGAGAGCGGCACGCATGCGGCGACGAATGCACCGAGCACGGCGGTCCGCGCGCGTGGTTCCGCGCCCATCCACTGCATGGCCGCATGCGCCGCGAGCACGAGCACGGTTGCCAGCGCGGGCATGGCCGCGTACGCGAAGTGATCAGCCACGAACGAGAAGCGGAACGGCCACACATCGATGAAGCCGAGCGCGGGGAACAGCGCCGCACACATCCACAGCAGGATGAGGAGCGGCGCGCGGGTGATTCGCCAGGCCCACACGCACGCACCCGCGACGAGCAGCATGCCCGCGAATGCGGCCCAGTGGTCGATGCGCGTGGCATCGACGGCCCATCGCGGGTAGACGAAGATCTGCTCGAGCGGCAGCGCGAAGCTGCGTGCGTAGAAGAGGATGTTGAGCGACGCGATCTGCAGCCGGTCGACCGCAGTGAGCGCGAAGTCGGCGCCCTTCGCACCCACCTGGGTCTTCTCGAGATACGCGGTGAAGAGCCCCAGCGCGGCACCCACCACGAAGTACGGCGTCACGCGCGCAACGAACCCGCCCGTGATTCGCGCGCGGCGGTGAAGTGCGATCAGCACGAGTGCCGGGGCCACGAACACCGCGGTGGTCTTGGAGAGGAGTGCGGCGAGGTAGAGGATGAACGAGAGCACGAGTGCTGCGTGCGCCTCCTTCGACGCGGCCGCACCCCCCTGCCCTGCCAATGCCTGTGCTTCGTCGCGTTGTTGTTCGGCGCGAATGAAGCAAAGGATCGATGCGAGCGCCAGCATCAGCGACTGCGTGTTCTTGCGCTCGGTTGCCCACGCCACCGACTCGACACCCATCGGATGCACTGCGAACAGCGCGGCAATCCATGCCGCGTGCGGCACGCGGAGTCGTGCGAGGATGCGCATGAGGATCACGCTCGAGCCAGCGTGCAGGACGACATTGGTCGCGTGATAGAGCAGCGGATGATTTCCCACGATCGCGTGCTCGACCCAGAATCCGAGGAACACGAGTGGGTAGTACTGAGGGGTCGCTCCGGGAACCCAAAGCGTCATCCAGCCATTAGTAGACTGAACAATACGGTTTGCCGTGATGTAGTCGCCGTCATCCCAGATCCACCCGGCGGAGAGTGCACCAAGGTGGGCGACAACGGCAAGGGCCGCGACCAGAATGGCGGGATGGCGCAACATGAACACAGAGCGAGTGTATCGGAACGCGCATAGTCCGAGAACACTGTTCCCCGTGGAACATAGGCTTGGTGGGTCGTTGGATCCGTTTTTCTCACACCTTCCATTGACAGGACTGAGTTGGGGCGGGATAAAGCGGTAGGTTCCCCGTGGAACATTGGCGTTGGCACGGCGTGTGTGGTGCTGGGTGGTTCAAGAAGGAGACTCCTGTGGTGCAGCAAGATCCTGGTCAAAAGGGGCCTGTTCGCAAGCTTGGTCGCGGCCTGAGCGCGCTGCTTGGAACGCCCGTGCAGATCCAAGCGGGTGTTTCCGCGGTCCCGTCTGTTCTGCGCCCATCTGTGCAGCCGCAGTCCATCAGTGTGCCTGAGGCGCCGGTCGCCCCTGCTGCAGGACCAGAGCCGACCCTTGATGAGTCTGTTGGGGACGCCGAACCCTTGCTGGGTCTTCGCGAGATCCCCGTGGAACAGATCGTTCCCAATCGCAGGCAGCCGCGTACCGACTTTGATCAAGCCGCTCTGGAGTCGCTTGCAGCCTCCATCAAGGCCGCTGGACTCATGCAGCCCATCATGGTTCGACCGCGGGACGGCGGTTTTGAGCTTATCGCAGGTGAGCGTCGTTGGCGTGCTGCCAAGCTCATCGGCCTCGCAGTCATCCCGGCGATCGTGCGCGATATCGCGGATCAGGCTGCTGCGGAACTCGCCCTCATCGAGAACATCCAGCGCGAGGACCTGAACCCCATGGAGCGCGCTTTTGCGCTTCGCAGGTTGTCGGAGGAGTACTCCCTGACGCACCAGGAGATCGCCGACAAGGTTGGTCTCGACCGAGCGTCGGTCACCAATCTCCTCAGGCTGAGTGACCTCGACCGAGGGACAGCCGATCTTGTTCGTTCTGGGCGTCTGACCCAGGGTCACGGCAAGGCGCTGCTCTCGGTGACCGATCTCGGCATGCGCTCCCAGCTTGCGGCGCGCGCGATGGCGGAGGAATGGTCTGTCCGCGAGCTCGAGCGGCAGGTTCAGATTGCGGTCAAGGGCAGGGTGGTTCCGTCGACAGCGACTCCGTCGGCCGGCGACAAGGAACTCACAGCTCGCGATGCCAATGTGGCCGACCTGGAGCGTCAGCTCTCCGAGCACCTCGGAACCCGCGTCTCAATCCAACTTGGCCGCAAGAAAGGGTCAGGAAGACTCACTTTGGACTTCTACAACTTGGACCAGTTCGATGGTCTGATGCAGAAGATGGGTTTTGGCGGCCGGGGACGCTGAGGAACAGTCAAATAGACCTATAACAAAGGTAGATTGGCTGCTCCTGCGCCTCTCCTAGACGATCTTCGACCTTTTTCTCGCCCCTGCTTGAGTAACCCTACCTGCCCGCCGATGGCTCTGGTGCTGCGACAACAGTCGCACACCCAAGGAGCACTCGGATGGACGGCACCACTCCCCAGAGCAGGACGACGACGGAGAACTTCACCCCGGCGAGCCTCGACTTCCACGCGGCCGCGCTCGATCGCACGGTTCGCCGCGCGCAGTCGATGTTCCACCGCGTTCTCGTGACCTGGGCAGGGGATGTGCTCGAACTTCGCCGCCGCGACCTGCTGGTTCCGCGGTGGGAGTCCTCCCCGACATCCGCGCCTTGCCAAGACGACTGGACCGATGAGCCGATGAAGCGCGTGGCGTAGGCACGCAGGTTGCCACGGTCGGCAACTTCCTCGGAGAACGCGCATGTCTGGCATCACCTCGGGCATTGGCCTCGTCAGTGGCATCAATTCCGCCCAGATCATCGAGCAGCTCCTGGCGCTCGAGTCGCGCGGCAAGATCCCCACGCAGCGTCGTCTCGCGGGCATCCAGCAGGCCAAGACGGCGCTCCTCGATGTGAACGCCCGGTTGCTGAACCTGAAGAACGCGGCCTCGAACCTGCGCCTGGGGAAGAGCTTCCAGACCATGAGCGCGGTGAGCGCCGATGAGACGATCCTCTCGGCCCGCGCCTCATCATCCACGCCTCCCGGCAGCTACAGCTTCACCGTGGGGCGCCTGGTATCGACGAGCCAGATGCTCTCGCGCGGATTCGCCAGCAAGGACGGTACCCCCGTGGGCCTCGACTCGCTCACATTCGAGTGGGGCGATGCATCGCTTGCCCGCGATGTCGCGCTCGGCGAACTGCGCGCCGGCGAGGGTGTCTCGCGCGGCTCGATGAAGGTGACCGACTCCCTCGGGCGCACCGCCACCATCGATCTCACCACGGCCGTCACCATCCAGGAGGTCGTCGACCGCATCAACTCCGCCGAGGGCGTTGGCGTGGCTGCGTCGCTCGAGAACGAGCGTTTGATCGTGCGCGACGAGAGCGGGGGCGTCGGTGGCCTCAAGATCGAGGATGTCGGCTCGGGTGCCGTGGCAGCCGATCTCGGCGTCGCGGGGACATTTGCCGGCGGCACCGCCACGGGCGCGGTCATCAACCGCATCGGCGTGAACACCGGCCTCGCGTCGTTCAACGACGGCACGGGTGTCTTCATCCGCGACAACGCCGCCGACTTCCGCCTGCGGGTGAACGGCACCACATACGACATCTCCCTCGGGCGCAAGGACGAGCCGATCACCACCTCGACCAAGTTGAGTGACCTCAACAACGGCGCCGGCGTGCGCATCAACACCAACGACGCCGACGACTTCACCGTCGTCACCTCGACGGGCGTGAGCGTGGGCGTGAACCTCGGCGCGATCGTCGTCGACGGCGTGGTCGAGGACCCCGCGGTCACCACCGTCGGGGAGCTCATCGCGCGCGTGAACGACGAGCTCGGCGCAACGCTCGGCGACGGCAACGTGGTGTTCTCGCTCGACACCGACGGCACGCGCTTTCTCGTCACCGACCGCCTCGGCGGCTCCGCGTCGCCCAAGGTTGTCGCGGCAGGGCCGAACGGCGACCGCACGGCGAAGGACCTCGGCGTCTTCACCGGCGCAACGGATGTCGGCTCGAACGTCGTGACCGGCACCTTGGTCCGCAACAAAGTCGCCACGCCGCGCGCGGCGACCGTGCAGGACATCATCGCCCGCATCGCCGAACAGACGGGCAACACCGTGACGGCGTCGATCAACCCAGCGGGAACTGGCCTCGCGCTGTCGGCTGCAACGGGCGCCGCCATCGAGGTGCTCGCGGGCACCACCGATGGCTCGAGCTTCGGCACCGCGGTATCCGAGCGCACGGCGCGCGACCTCGGCCTGCTCGGACTCTCCGGAACGACCTCCGTCCAGGGCACGCGCGTCGCCACGGGCGTGGGCACCGTGCGGGTGCAGAGCCTCCGCGGCGGATCGGGACTCGGTGCGCCGGCGACGATGACCATCACCGACCGCTCGGGCGCGGCATTCACCTTCGCCGACTTCTCATCGCACGACACGCTCGACTCGCTCATGCGGGCGATCAATGCCGCGGCCTCCGCCGCAGGTGTCGATGTCACGCTCGGCGTGGCCGACAGCGGCCGATCGCTCGTGCTCACCGACAGCAGCGGCGGATCGGGAACACTCTCGACCTCGGGCGACGGAGCCGCGGCTCTCGGACTTCCCGGGTCGCTCTCCGCCTCGAGCGCCCGCGGCGCTGATCTCGACCGCGCCCACCTCACGCTCGGCTCGCCGCTCGCTGGCCTCAACTTCGGTCGCGGTGTCGGCGTGGGCACCTTCCGCATCACCGACTCGTCGGGCGAGAGTTCGGTCGTCGACATCGGAAGCGACGCGGTCACCGTCTACGACGTGATGAGCGAGATCAACTCGCGTGGTCTGCTCGTCGAGGCGCGCATCAACGACACGGGCGATGGCATCACGCTCGTCGACACCAACACGGGTTCGCCCATCAACGCGCTCAAGGTGACCGATGTCACGGGCGCGGTGGCGCGCGGGCTGGGCATCCTCGGCACGGCCGCAGCTCCCGGCGACGACATCGCGGGCTCGCTCGAGAAGACCGTCGACCTCGATCTGACCGACACGCTCGACGACATCGTGGCCAAGATCAACGACGCCCGCATCAGCGTCAACGCCTCCATCGTCAACGCGGGATCGGGCACCACGCCGTTCCGGCTCAGCCTCGCGTCGGGCGTCGCCGGCGTGCGCGGCCAGATGTGGGTCGACTCGGGGTCATCGAACCTCGGTCTCGTGCGCTCGGTCGAGGGCCGCGACGCGTCGCTCTTCCTCGGCACGGGCAACCCCGCCACGAGCTTCCTCTTCACCAGCTCCACCAACACCTTCAAGGACATCATCTCGGGCCTCGAGGTCGATGCCAAGAAGGCGGGACAGACCGCCACCGTCGAGGTCACGCGCGATGTGGTGCGCGCGGTGAACGACGTGAAGCAGCTCGTGACCACCATCAACGACGCCCTTGGCCGCATCGGCGACTACGACAGCTACGACCAGGACACCGAGAAGCGGGGGGCGCTGCTCGGCAACCCCACCGTGGCGCGCGTGCGGCAGCAGCTCATCCAGACGGCGCAGGGCCCCGCGAAGGGCGTCGAGGGCCGCTACCGCTACCTCTCGCAGGTGGGCATCCGCTTCGGCAAGGACGGCAAGCTGGTGTTCGACGAGGCGAAGTTCCAGCAGGCCTACGACACCGATCCCGCCGCGGTGGAGGAGCTGTTCACGGGCTTCGAGATCACGGCAACCGGCAGCTCGTCGCCCATCGAGGGCGTGACCATCACCAGCACCACCACCGAGACGAGCTACGCGAAGCTCGGCTTCGGAGACCTCTTCGACCAGCTCCTCCGCAAGCTCACCAACTCGGTGGATGGCGTGACCACGCTCGCCGACCGCAGCTTCCAGGAGCAGATCGACGGTCTGCAGGACAGGTTGGAACGGTTCGATACGCGACTCGAGTCCAAGCGCGTGCGCTTCGAGGCGCAGTTCGCCGCGATGGAGGCGGCGCTTGCCAAGCTGCAGGCGCAGCAGAGTTCACTCGGCTCGCTGGCGGCGAACTTCGCCATCGCCGGCAGATGAGCCACCGCAAGTCGTGCGGTCCGATGACCGATGGAATCCCCGATGGCCGTCCCGAGAGATCCGCAGAGCAACACCAGCAGCAGTCCCATGCACGCGCACACCAACCAGCAACCGTCGCCGAATCACGGATCGCAGGCGTACCTCAGGACCAAGGTCATGACCGCGAGTCCCGCCGAGCTGCGACTGATGCTGCTCGACGGGGCCATCCGCTTCGCGGAGCAGGCCAGGCGTGGCTACGAGGAGCGCGAATTCGAGCGCGCCTACGACGGCACCACCAAGGCACAGAACATCCTGCTCGAGCTGACCAACTCGCTGCGGCATGACCAGGCGCCGGAACTCTGCGAGAGGCTGTCGGCGCTCTACACGTATCTCTACCGCTCCTTGGTCGAGGCGAGCATGACCCGCGACACCGCGCAGGTGGACGAGGTCATCGCACTGCTCCGCTTCGAGCGGGAGACGTGGCAGATGTGCCTCGACAAGCTCGTTTCGGAGAACCGCCATGCCGCGGATGGAAGTGGCGCCACGATGGCCGCTGCCGCAGGGATGGGTCCGGGTGTCAATCCGACCACAACCACCACGGCGCCTGCGCGCGGCAGTCTGTCAGTGCGCGGCTGATAAGGAATCGAAAAACTGCGCTCATTCGGTGGTCATGAACCGCCGATAGAGTGCGGCGCGATTGAGCGAACCCCCGCCCGTACAGGCACGTACGGCGCGACCTCACGAGCCAGCGAAGGACTCCCGGATGTCAGCAAACATGAACAGCGTCGCCGCCAGCCTCCTCGCCCGCATCGAACGCTGCGAGGCGAAGATCGGCGTCATCGGCCTCGGGTACGTGGGCCTTCCGCTTGCCCATGCGTTGCACCAGGGCGGCCTGCCCATCCTCGGGTTCGACATCGACCAGGGCAAGATCGATGCCATCAAGGCGGGGCGCAACTACCTCGTCCACCTCGGCGACGAGCTCGTCACCACGCTCCGCGACTCGAAGCGCTTCGAGGGCACCACCGACTTCAGCCGGCTCGGCGAGGCGGACGTGATCATCATTTGCGTGCCCACGCCGCTCGGAAAGCACTGGGAACCTGACATCTCGTACATCCTGCAGACGGCGGAGGCGATCGGCAAGACCCTCCGCGCCGGGCAGCTCGTCATCCTCGAGTCGACCACCTATCCGCGCACCACGCGCGACGACATGATGCCGGCCATCCTCGCCGCCGCGGGTGACCGCGCCAAGATGCTCGAGGTCGGCCGCGACGTGTTCGGCGCCTTCAGCCCCGAGCGCGAGGATCCGGGCCGCAAGTCGCACTCGACGAGCACCATCCCCAAGCTCGTGGGCGGTCTCGACGACGCGTCCACCGAGCTCGCCGCGGCGGTCTACCGCAAGGGCGTCACCACGGTGGTGCCCGTCAAGACGGCCGAGATCGCCGAGAGCGCCAAGCTCCTCGAGAACATCTTCCGCGCGGTGAACATCGCGCTCGTCAACGAGATGAAGGTCGTGCTCGACGCCATGGGCATCGACGTGTGGGAGGTCGTGCGCGCCGCCAGCACCAAGCCGTTCGGCTTCATGCCGTTCTATCCCGGGCCCGGCCTCGGCGGACACTGCATTCCCATCGATCCCTTCTACCTCACCTGGAAGGCGCGCGAGTACGGGCACTCCACCCGCTTCATCGAGCTCGCGGGCGAGATCAACACCTCCATGCCGCACTACGTGGTCGACCGCACGGCGCGTGCGCTCAACGACCACGCCAAGCCCATGAAGGGGTCGCGCATCCTGGTGGTGGGGCTCGCCTACAAGGCCGACATCGACGATGTGCGCGAGAGCCCGTCGTTCGAGCTGATCGAGCTGTGCAAGCACCACGGTGCGCACGTCGACTACTACGACCCGCTGGTGCCCGCCACCTGGGCGGGGCGCAAGCACGATCTCAAGATGACCTCGGTGGCGTACGACGCCGCCACGATCGCCTCCTACGACTGCGTGCTCATCTCCACGGCGCACTCAAAGGTCGACTACTCCGTGATCGCGAAGAACGCCAAGCTCGTGGTCGACACCCGCGACGCGCTGCGCAGCTTCGAGAAGGACATGGGAGCGCGGCTCGTCCGCGCATGATGCGATGAGCGCCGCAGCGGAGTCTCCTGACGGAGCGCCGCACGCGCGGCCGGGCTTCGCGGCGGCCGCCGCCTCGGGCTCGGCGTGGACCACGGCGCAGACCATCGCCAACAAGCTCGTCACCATCGGCGCGATGTACTTGCTCGCGCGGTTCCTCACGCCCGCGGAGCTCGGGCTCGCGGATCTCGCGGCGACCATCGGCGCATTCTTCTTTGTCCTCGCCCCCTTCGTCATGGGCGATGTGCTGCTGGCGCAGGGCAAGCGATTCGACTTCGTCTCGGGAACGGCCAACGCGGTGGCGTGGGCAGCGGCGGTGGCGATGTTCGCCATCCTCGCGGCGCTGGCGCTGCCCATCGAGCGGATCTCCGACCGCGAGGGGCTTGCGTTCCTGGTGTTCATCGCGGCGCTGCGGCCGATCGCCGACGCCGTGCTGGTGGTCGCGAACTCGCGCATGCGGCTCGACCTCGCGTACCGGCGCATCGCCATGATCGACGGCGGGGTGATCCTCGCGGCCACCGTGACGGGTGTGGTCATGGCGTACTTCGGCGCGGGACCGATCTCGGTCACGCTGCCGCCGATCGCCACGCTCGCGGTGCGCGGCGTGATCTACTGGCGCGACACGCGCGGGCGCATCGACACGACCATCCGCAGGCCGCTCATCGCGCCCATCGCTCGGCAGTTCGCACTGGCCGCGCTCGGGCAGTATGTGCACAACGTGCTCCTCATCCTCGAGCGCCTGGTGCTCGCGTTCGTGGCGACCGACACCGAGCTCGGACTCTTCGGCTTCGCGGCGCTGCTGGCGATCCAGGCCAACAGCGTGATCGCGGGACAGCTCGGAGCGGTGCTGCAGCCGATCTTCAGCCACATCAAGGGTGACTCCGCGCGGCAGGTGGCGGGGTTCGTGCGCGCCACCCGGCTGCTTTCGTCGGTGGCGGTGCCGCTCTCGCTCATGCAGGCGGCCCTGGCAGTGCCTGCGTTCGCGCTGCTGTTCGAGGACAAGTGGATGGGTTCCACAGCCATCTTCGCGGTGCTGAGCGTGGGACAGGCATTCGTCTTCGTCACCGCGCCGTCGATCGCGCTCCTCAAGGCGCAGGGTCGGTTCCGCACCTACCTCGCGTGGCAGCTGGGCCAGCTGGTCGTGGCGCTCGGCGCATTCATCGCCGCCGTGTCGTTCGGCCCAGCGCTCGCGCTCGAAGCCGCCGCCGGCATCGGACTCCCCATCGATCCAGGCGCGGGCCAGGCGCTTGCGGTGAGCATCGCCAGCGCCGGTGTATGGGCGGTGTCGTGTCCGCTCGCGGTGTGGCTCGGAGGCCGGCCGGCGCGGCTCGGCGTCGGCAAGGTGCTCGGCATCTTCCTCGAGCCTTGGATCGTGGCGCTGCCGATCGCCGCCGCACTTGTGGGCATGTGGGCGCTCGCGCGCAGCGTGCTCGATGCATGGCAGGCCGACCTCGCGGCCATTGCGTTCCTCGGACCGATCGCCGCGCTGGTGGCGATCGCGGGATGCGTGTGGATGCGCAGCGACACACGCGAGGACTTCGCCAGGGTGACGGCGCGATTCCGCAGGAACGGACGGGCAGCAACATGATCCTCCATGTGATCGACAACCTCTATCCCGAGAGCGGTGGACCGACCACGGTCGCCATCGAGTTCGTGCGCGCGCAGGCGCGCATGGGACGCAAGGCGGCGGTGCTGTGCACCAAGGCCCCGCGCAAGCCCGAGCAGCGTGCGGCGCTCGAGGAGCGGTGGCGTGGACTCGGCATCGAGTACATCGTGCTCGAGGACACACCAGGCGCCGAGCGGGCGGGTGCGGCGCGCGCCGCCATCGACCGGCTCAAGCCCGACGTCATCCACATCCACTGCGTGTGGGAGGGGCTGCTGCGTCACGTGGCGCACCACGCGCGGCGCAGGCGCATTCCGTACGTGCTCTCGACGCACGGCATGCTGCATCCCTACGCCCTCGCGCAGAAGCGCCTCAAGAAGTGGGTGTACCTGCAGGTGTTCCCCGGCATCCTCGCCGGCGCCGGCGAGCTCTACGCGCTCAACCGCGAGGAGGCCGACTACGCGGGCCGCCGCTTCGGCCGCCCCGCGTCGGTGCTCGAGAACGGCATCGTGGTGGCCGACTACGACATCGCCGAGAACGGTTCCTTTCGCGCCAAGGCGCCGTCGCTCGGGGACAGGCCGTTCATGCTGTTCGTGGGACGGCTGCACCAGATCAAGGGGATCGACAAGCTCATCCGCAGCTACGCGCACGCGCGCCGGCGCGGCATGGAGCTCGAGCTCGCGATCGTCGGCCCCGACGACGGCGAGCGCCCTGCGCTCGAGGCGCTTGTGCGCGAGATGGGTCTCGGCGAGCATGTGCACTTCGTGGGCGGTTTGTTCGGCCCCGAGAAGCGCGATGCCTACGCCGCCTGCACGCTGTTCGCGCACCGGCCGCGCTTCGAGGGGTTCGGCATCACCGTGGTCGAGGGACTGGCCGCGGGCCGTCCTGTGGTGACCACACGCGAATGCAAGCTCGACGGATCGGCGGAGGCGGGGGCGCTGCGCCTCGCCGACGACACGGACGAGGCGTTTGGCGACGCGCTGCACGAGATCTCCTCGTCGCCTGACCGCGGCCGTGCCCTCGGTGCGCGCGGACAGGCATGGGTGCGGGCCACGCTCGACTGGGAGTCGCTGGTGCGCCGCGTCGATGCGTCGTACGAACGGGTGCGGAAGGCGCACACATGACCATGTACCGCCCCGAGGTCGACGGTCTGCGGGCGCTCGCCGTGGTGCCGGTGATCCTGTTCCACGCAGGGTTCGCCGCCTTCGCGGGCGGTTTCGTCGGCGTCGACGTGTTCTTCGTGATCAGCGGCTATCTCATCGCCTCCATCATCGTGGAGGAGATGCGGGGCGGGACCTTCTCGTTCGCCACCTTCTTCGAGCGCCGCGCGCGGCGCATCATTCCCGCGCTGTACGCGGTGCTGCTCGTCACCCTGCCGCTCGGCTGGCTGTTCATGCTGCCGGACAACTTCGAGAACCTCGGGCAGAGCGTGGTGGCCACGGTGGGTGTCTCGAACAACGTGCTGCTCTGGCTGACATCTGGGTACTGGGATCTCTCCAACGAGTTCAAGCCCCTGCTGCACACCTGGAGCCTCGGGGTCGAGGAGCAGTTCTACTTCGTGTTCCCGCTGGTGCTGCTGGCGCTGGTGCCGCGCGGAAAGCGCGTGACGCTCTGGGTGTTCGCCATCGCCGCGCTCGCCAGCCTGGTTGCGGCGCAGTGGTTCGTGATGAGCAAGCCGCTGGCGGCCTTCTTCCTGCTGCCCATGCGCGCGTGGGAGCTGCTGCTGGGCGCGATGTTCGCGGTGACCTGCAGCTCCGCGCGCCCGCATGCGCTGCAGCTCGGGCGCGTCGGTGCGGCGCTCGCGTTGCTCGGCCTGGCGCTCATCCTCGCGCCGGTCTTCCTCTACGACTCGACCACGCCGTTCCCGGGCATCGCGGCGCTGCCGCCCACGGTGGGAACGCTGCTGGTGATCATGTTCGCATCGCCGTCGAACCTTGTCGGCCGCCTGCTTTCGTGGCGCGTGCTCGTGGCGATCGGACTCGGCAGCTACAGCGCGTACCTGTGGCACCAGCCGCTCTTCGCGTTCATCCGCCTGCTGAGTCCCGAGCATCCGCGGATGGGCGTCTGGCTCGCGGCCCTCGCGGCGACCGCCGTGCTGGCCTACCTGAGCTGGCGGTTCATCGAGCAGCCGTTCCGGTCGCGCGCGCGGTTCTCGCGGGGGGCCATCTTTGCGCTGACCGTGGTGGTCGGGGGTTTGCTCGGGGCCGGAGGGCTCGCGATCGATCGTCATGCCGGCTTTCCCGGCCGCGTTCCATCGATCGGCGGCGCGACCGACGGCGGCGGACGGCAGGCCCGGGCCACGTACGTGGATCGGGTGTACAGCCTGCGCACGGATCGCTTCGTCGACGATGGACGCACCAAGGTGCTGATTCTCGGCAACAGCTTCGCGCGCGACTTCGTGAACATGGCGATGGAGAACGCCTACATGACCCGGTGCGAGCTGTCGTACGAGCCCGTGCTCGAGCCGTCCACCTTCTCGTGCGTGCGGGACTGGGAGCGGTTCACGCCCGGCCTGCGCGAGCGCCTGCGCACATGTGACGTGCTCATGCTGGTGATGCCCGCGTTCGATACGGCGTGCCTGGCCGACGATCTCGCATGGCTCGAGGCACAGGGCATCCCGCGCGTGATCGTGGTGGGCACCAAGAACTTCGGCAGGAACCCGAACGCGCTGCTCGGCATGACCGAGGCGGAGGCGAGGCGTTTCCGCGCCGACGTGGTTGCAGACGCCATGCGCGACAACGAGGCGGCCCGTGCCGCCGTCGCACCCGGGCTGTTCGTGGATCTGATCGCGCTGCTCGCGGATGGAGAGGGACGCGTACCGCTTCTGACGCCGACGGGCGAACTGATCTCGGAGGACGGTGGCCATCTCACCCGCGCGGGCGCGCGGTTCGTGGGCCAGAAGCTGTTCGAGCATCCGTTGATGGCGCCGTTCAGGGAGTGAGTGCACGCACCGATAACCGTCGGATGGGCGTGCGAGTGCACTGTTCATCCATCTCGCCGATGTTGCCGCTTCGGCCTGCACCAACCGTGCGGTCTGTGCCGATACTCACCGCGGCCACGCGTTGCATGCCGCGACGACCTACCGTGGTTCCCGACGAGACCGCCCGTGACCACGCTGATCGGCATCTATCTCTCGCTCCTGAGCCTCTTCATCCTGTGGAAGACCGGCAGCGATGCGCTCACTGGCCGTGGCCCGCTCTTCTCCACGCGCAACTTCTTCGTGCTGGGCCTGCTGCTCTTCCAGTCGGTGTCGGGCGCGTTCACGATGTTCACCGACCAGTCGGAGCGAAACGCCGAGCTGAACAGCCCGGTGTTCTCCGGCATGGTCTTCAGTGTCGTGCTCACGCTGTTCGTGGTGCTCTTCTACACCTTCTACACCAAGGCGGATTGGGCCGAGCGCCTGGCGCTTCGCGGATCATGCGTGCGCCGCATCTCGCTGGGTGGGCTGGTGCTCACCGGGTGCGTGCTCACCGCGGTGGGCGTGGTGCTGCGGTTCTCCGGCGAGTCGATCCCGTACGTGGCGGTCATCCTGCCGCAGATCTCGGCGGGCTGCCTCTGCGGCGGAGTCGCGCTCATCGCCATCGCGTGGGCGCGTTCGCGATTCAATGTCTTCATCGCGCTGGTGCTGCTCGTCGCAGGTGCGGGGGCGTCGGCGGTGCTGCTCGTCGGCGCGTTCGGTCGCCGCGAGATCGTCGGCCTCCTCTTCGCCGTGGTGTGGGCGCTCTACTTCGAGAAGTGGCGCTTCCTGCCCATCCGCTGGTTCCTTCCCCGCGCGCTGGGAGCGACCGTGGCGATGATGATCGTCCTCATCCTGTTCTCCTCGTCGCGCGAGGGTGGTGCCCGCGTCGACCGATCGCTCGGTCGGCAGCTCGAGCGCATGCTCACGATCGATCCGCGGGCGGTGCAGGAGACCATGGTCGCCTCGCTCGCAGGACAGTTCGCGGGCGGCATCAGCATGTGGATCACCGAGGTACGCCTCGAGTCGGGCGGCTACTACCCGCTGCACTCGTTCGTGTACTTCGTCACGCACCCCGTTCCGCGCGACTGGTGGGAGCAGAAGCCAGTCGGCCTCGGCCTCAGCGTGGTGAGCGAGGCCGGAGTGACGGGTGTGTCGCGCGAGCACAGCTGGGGTCCGGGCCTGGTCGGCCACCTCATGCACGACATCGTGTTCATCGCGCTGCCGCTCTATGCGCTGATCCTCGGCATCGCGTTCCGCTACATGGACTCCCGCACGCTGTACTCGGCAGGCGATCCGATCACGGTGGTGCTGTTCGGCAGCGCGCTGGGACAGGTGTTCGGCATGGCGCGCGGCGACCTCGGTCTGTTCGCCTTCCACATGATGAGCGCGTTCGGCGGCGTGTGGCTGTTCGGTCGCATGATCGCGTGGATCACCATGCGCGTGGACCGCGACGCGACGGCGGAACTTCGCAGCGGGGTCTCGGCCGACGAAGGTGACTTCGACGGTGGGTTCGAGGTCGATCCTGATGGCCCGGCGGTCGTCACCGATGGCGCGGAGACGGACCAGCGCGATCGCCTGGTCGCCCGCTGAACCGCCGTCACCGTGAGGTCGGCACGCTTGCGACCACCTGGTCGAGATGCAGCGGAAGCCACGTGACGGGCACGTATCCGTACTGGATGATGCGGTGGATGTCGCGCGTCTGCGCTGCCGCGGATGCGTTTGGCCCGAACAGGTTGGGGTCGCCACAGCGGTCGTAGCACATGCCTGCCCATGTCTCGTGTCCTGGCACGAGGAAGTCGGCGAGGTGGAAGGGACCGCGTATGCGCAGCTTGCTTCCCGCACTCGTGGCATGCATGGAATACGCGTCGAGCCAGGTGGGTGCGAGTCGGTGCAGGATGTCGCAGGCGCGCCCCTCGGTGCAGAAGGTCACCCCGGGCGCCTCCTGGCGGAAGAACTCCAGCAGGCCCGTGAGGTTCCACAGCGGATTGTGGCTATGCGCGAAGGCGTCGAGCCCGATGACCTTGGCTCCCGCGGCGACGGCGGCGCGGAGCTCCGCCTGCAGCAGTGCGCGGTGGCTCGGATTGGCGAGATCGGCTCGCGAGAGCGGCATCATGTCCCATCCCGGTGAGACCTCGGCCGCATGTCCCCACCACAGGCCCCAGTGGCGGTTGCCCGACGTGCTGATGCGGCGGAGATGCTCCACGGCATCCCGCATCGGGAGCGCGTCGGATCCCGGGTTGGTCCATCGCGACGCGAACTGCGGGGGATAGTTGAGTGCGCGGTTCTGGTAGGCGAGTCCCGTGGGCGCCCACACGATCACGCGGGCCGAGGTCCGAAGCGCGTCCTCGATGGCTCGGCTGGCCACGCGGTAGCCGTTGCGATGCGGGTCGTCGGCAACGGGGTTCCAGCCATTGGGATTCGCAGCCGACTGGCGGTCCATGGCTGCGAAGGCGATGCCCTTGATCGGAGCCGATTGACGCGTGTACGCGACGGGTCCGTAGGTGGTGCGGAAGTAGTCGCGGTAGGGCTGCAGCGTCGACTTCCAATCCGCGCTCGACGGGGCGAAGCGGACACTCACCGTGTATCGGCGCGACTGGTTGGGCGGGACGGCTGCGTGGTGACCCCACCAGCGGTCGCCTTGCATCATGGCGCCACCGAAGCGGACCTCCGGTTGCCATGTGCCGAACGATGTGGAGGTGGTGGAGAGGGAGGCGTCGTGACGGAACTCGAGGACCGGGTACTGCAGCGAGATGCCCGCGGTCACGCCTGATCCGGAGAGGACGAACACGGGCGCATACAGCTCGTTGGGGTAGCTGGCCTGGCGGCGTGTTCCGACTCCCGACAGCGCCACGGGCCATCCCGAGTGCTCGAAGTCATGGAGCTCGACTGAAGGACCGAGTGCGAGCGGAGGGAGCGAGAGTCCATTGATCGCCACGGTGGCGTTGGTCTTGTTGCTGAACTCGTAGACCAGGTCGAACCCATCGGCAAAGGCCTGCACCCGCACGCTCGAACGAAGGGTGGGCGGCACCTGCGCGAGCGATGGTCGCCAGTTGGAGATGATGAGACGGTTGCTGGCGTCGGCGACGGTGACGCGGTCACCCGTGACGGTGACGCGGACGGCGCCCGTGACCTGCTGGGGCGTACTGGTTCCGGCCCTGGACCGCTTGTTGTTGGCGGGCTTGGCGACGACGGGAATGGATGCGATCGACTGGCCATCGCGCTGCAATTGGGCAGCGGACGCGGCGGCGGTTGGCGCCAGCAGCGCAACCATCGTGGTCGTCGACAGCACCAGGGCCGTCAGCACGGACAGGGTGCTGGCGGCCTTCCACTTCGGTGATCTGTTCAGGCAACGCGGGAGTGTGGGCGAGGGTGCGGCGCGCATGCATCGAGTCTCCGATTGCGCACCATGCTTCACAAGCGGCGATGCGGAATCAACCCCAGGGCGAGCATGGTTGCGCTCCGACTAGACCGCATTCCCCGCACCGACGTCATGGCCGGCGTTGCGGAGGGTGCACTCGCGTTGCGCCAGTTCGAGATCATGCTCGACCATCATGCGGGCGAGCTCCTCGACGGTGGTCCTGGGCTTCCATCCCAGCACAGTTCGCGCCTTTGTCGCGTCTCCGAGCAATTGCTCCACCTCGGCGGGGCGGAAGTAGCGGGGATCGATCTCGATGAAGTCGCGGTAGTCGAGCCCGACATGACCGAAGGCGAGCTCGCAGAACTGGCGGACGGAGATCATCTTCTCGGTCGCGACCACATAGTCGTCACCGTTGGGCTGCTGCAGCATGAGCCACATGGCCTCGACGTAGTCCCCCGCGAACCCCCAGTCGCGCAGGGCGTCGATGTTGCCGAGGTAGAGCTTGCGCTGGAGCCCCAGCTTGATGCGGCCCACGGCGCGGGTGATCTTGCGGGTGACGAAGGTCTCGCCGCGCCGGGGGCTCTCGTGGTTGAACAGGATGCCGCAGGAGGCGTGCAGGCCGTAGCTCTCGCGGTAGTTGACGGTGATCCAGTGCCCGAACACCTTGGCGCACCCGTACGGCGACCGCGGCCAGAAGGGGGTGGTCTCACGCTGGGGGACCTCCTGCACCTTGCCGAACATCTCGCTGGAGGACGCCTGGTAGAAGCGCACCCCTCGTCCGGTCGCCTCCTGGTGGGTCCGAACCGCCTCGAGAAGCTTGAGGACGCCCGTGGCGTCGACATCGGCGGTGAAGACCGGCTGGTCAAACGACACCCGCACATGGCTCTGGGCCGCGAGGTTGTAGACCTCGGTGGGGTTGATGTCGTGCATCAGGCGCGACAGGCAGTTGGCGTCGGTCAGGTCGCCGTAGTGCAGCCGAAGCCGGGGTCCCGAGTCGTGCGGGTCGTGATAGATGTGGTCAATTCGACCCGTATTGAAACTCGATGAGCGACGGATGATGCCGTGGACGTCGTAGCCCTTTCGGAGCAGGAGCTCCGCCAGATAGCTGCCGTCCTGCCCGGTGATGCCGGTGATGAGGGCGACCCTCGGATGGGTATCGGAAGTGGTCATGGGCGGGGCGTGCGGGATTGTCCGACGCCGTTTTTGCTCATCGGCATCTGCGGTGCGACCGATAGAAGATTCGTTCTCCATGCCCGTTGAAGACGCCCGATCTCCACTCGCTGGCGCCCGTGTTGTTGTGACGGGCGGGGCTGGCTTCCTTGGCCGATCCGTGGTGGCGCTGCTGCGCGACCGCGGGGTCCGGGAGATCACGGTGCCGCGTCGGCGGGACTACGACCTGACGCATGAAGCGGACGTGACGAGGCTCTACCGCGACGCCGCGCCCGATGTGGTCATCCACCTCGCCGCCGAGGTGGGTGGGATCGGCGCCAACCAGGCCAACCCCGGGCGCTACTTCTACGCCAACATGGCGATGTCGCTCCACCTCATCGAGGAGGCGCGCCGCGTCGGGCTGCGGAAGTTCGTGCAGGTGGGGACGATCTGCGCTTATCCCAAGCACACGCCGGTGCCGTTCCGCGAGGACGACCTGTGGAACGGCTACCCCGAGGAGACGAACGCACCCTACGGCGTGGCCAAGAAGGCGGCGTTGGTGATGCTCGACGGGTACCGCCGTCAGTACGGGCTCGCCTCGAGCTACCTGCTGCCGGTCAATCTCTACGGGCCATGGGACAACTTCGATCCGCTCACATCGCATGTGATCCCCGCGCTCATCCGCAAGTGTCTCGAGGCGAGCGAGCGGTCCGCACCGGCCATCGAGTGCTGGGGCACGGGGCGCGCGAGCCGGGAGTTCCTGTTCGTGGATGATGCGGCCGAGGGAGTGGTGCGTGCCGCGGAACTGCTCGATGAGCCGACGCCGGTGAATCTCGGGACGGGCTGCGAGATCACCATCGGCGAACTCGTGCAACTGGTGGCCGACGCCTGCAGCTACACGGGTGAGATCCGCTGGGATGCCAGCAAGCCCGATGGCCAGCCTCGCCGGTGCGTCGACGCCTCTCGCGCGCAGGCACTGCTTGGATGGCGCGCCGCGACGCCGCTGGCAGAGGGACTCGCGCGCACCGTCGCCTGGTACCGCGCGCATCGTTCGCACCGCGCGGGATACGACCCGTCGCTCGCGGGAGGCAACTGACCCGCGATGCGCGTCCTGCTGATCAACCAGACCTTCTACCCCGATGTCGCCGCCACGGCGCAGCATGGTCACGACCTCGCGCGCCATCTCGTGGCGCAGGGCCATCAGGTGAGCGTGATCGCGTCGCGGTCGATCTACGGCAAGGCGGGCACGGCGCTGCCGGCGTACGAGAAGGTCGACGGCATCGAGATCCACCGCGTGGGCCGCAGCTTCTACGGCAAGGCCGGGCTGCTGGCGCGCACCACCGACTTCGCGCTCTTCTACCTGCTGACCGCGGCCAAGGCCATCCAGATCGGCCACCACGACGTGAGCGTGTGCTTCACGACGCCGCCGTTCATCGCGCTGCTTGGGCTCGCCCTGCGCGGACTGCGCGGAACCAAGGTCGTGTACTGGGTGATGGACCTCTATCCCGACGTGCTGGTGGTGACGGGCGTGCTGCGCGAGGATTCGCTCACCACGCGGATCCTCGAGCGGCTCAACCGGCTCGCGCTGTCCCGTGCCGACCGCACGGTGGTGCTCGGCCGCTGCATGGAGCGGCGCGTGCTCGCCAAGGGCGTCGATCCGGCGAATGTCGAGCGCATCAACGTGTGGTCGGATGTGAACGAGATCTGCCCGCGGCCGCGCGAGGAGAACCCCTACCGCCGCGAGTGGGGCGTGGGTGACCGCACGCTGGTGATGTACTCGGGCAACTTCGGCATCGGGCACGATGTCGAGACCTTCGCCTCGGGAGCCAAGCTGCTGAGCGAGCGGAGTGACGTGATGTTCGCCTTCGTGGGCGGCGGCAAGCGCAAGAAGCAGCTCATCGACGCGATGCGCGCGCGCGGGCTGTCGAACTTCATCGAGGCCGACTACCAGCCGCGCGAGCGGTTGGGCGAACTGCTGTCGGCGGCCGACATCCACCTCGTGAGCATGATGCCGCGTTGGGCGGGCGTCATGGTGCCGAGCAAGATCTACGGCACGCTGGCGGCGGAGCGTCCCGTGATCTGGGTGGGCGGCGAGGGCACAGAGGCGGCGGCGGTGGTGCGCGAGGCGGATTGTGGATTCGTGATCGCGCCCGGCGATGCCGAGGGATTCGCCAAGGCCGTGCGGGCGCTCGCGGACAACGCGGAGCTGCGCGCCGCCATGGGCAAGCGCGCGCGACAGGCGCTCGCCGACAAGTGGGGAGCGCCCCACGCCATGAAGCGCTGGGCGGCGCTGCTCGAGCAGGTCGTGCACGGCGCGGGCGAACGCGGTGCCCCACGAAAGGCGCGGCCGTGAGCGGCGCGGGTGGGCTCGCGGAGGAGGACGCGGTGCTGCGTGCGCGGCGCACCAGCCCGTACTCGGCGCGCGAGAAGTTCGGACGGCTGCTGTGGTCGATGGTGCAGGGGACGCTGTTCCGCCTGTCGTTCCACAACTGGTACGGGTGGCGGCGCATGCTCCTGCGAGCCTTCGGCGCGCGGCTCGATGCCACGGCCAACGTGCGGCGGACGGTGCTCGTGGAGTGTCCGTGGAACCTGTCGATGGGCGCGGAGAGCTCCGTGGGTGATCGTGCGGTGCTGTACTGCCTCGGGCCGGTGATGATCGGCGCGCGCGTGACGGTTTCGCAGGGGGCGCATCTCTGCGCGGGCAGCCACGACTCGCGGCGGCGCGCGATGCCGCTGCTGCGGCCACCGATCGATATCGGTGACGACGCGTGGATCGCCGCCGATGCGTTCGTAGGTCCGAGGGTGCGGGTGGGTGAGGGCGCTATCCTCGGTGCCCGCGCCGTAGCGCTCGGTGATCTCGAGCCGTGGACCATCTATCTGGGCAATCCGGCGGCCAGGGTGCGCGCGCGCGAGTTCGAGGGTCGCTGAGGGCTGGCTGGGCCGGCAGAGGGTACGACGATGGCATTCCGGATCTACAACACGCTCACGAAGTCGCTCGAGGAGTTCCGTTCCGTCCGCGAAGGCGGCGAGGTGACGTTCTACTCCTGCGGCCCCACGGTGTACGACGACGCGCACATCGGGAACTTCCGCTCGTTCCTCAACGCCGACATGCTGCGGCGCGCACTGGAGCTGCACGGGATGCACGTGCGGCATGTGATGAACATCACCGATGTCGGCCACATGACCGAGGACGACGCCGCGGATGGCGGCGGCGAGGACAAGATGGCGGTCGCGGGCCGACGCATCGCCGAGGCGAAGAAGTCGGGCAAGCTGCCCGCGGGCGCGGAGATCGATCCGTCGAATCCGTACGCGGTGGCGGAGTTCTACGCGCAGCGGTTCCTCGAGGACGCACGGCACCTCGGGCTCAAGGTGGCGATCGAGGAGCAGAAGCACCCCGAGCTCATGCCGCGGCCCACGCGCTGCGTGCCGCAGATGATCGCGCTGGTCGAGCAGCTGGTGGCGCGTGGGCACGCGTATGTCGCGAGCGACGGCGTGGTGTACTTCAGCGTGCAGAGCTTTCCCGCGTATGGGCGCCTCTCGGGCAACACGCTGGAGAACCTGCGCGAGGGCGAGGGTGGGCGCATCAGCGCGGAGCACCAGGCGGTCAAGCGGCATCCCGCCGACTTCATGCTGTGGAAGCCGGATCCGACGCACCTCATGCGCTGGCCGAGCCCCTGGGGCGAGGGCTATCCCGGATGGCACCTCGAGTGCAGCGCGATGGCGCGCATGCTGCTCGGCGACGAGATCGACCTGCACTCGGGCGGCGAGGACAACATCTTTCCCCACCACGAGTGCGAGGTGGCGCAGAGCTGCTGCGCGACGGGTCGGCCGCACTTCGCGCGCGTGTGGTTCCACACGCGGCACCTGCAGGTCGAGGGCGAGAAGATGTCGAAGTCGAAGGGGAACTTCTTCACTGCGCGCGACCTGTTCGCCAAGGGAGTGACTCCAGCGGCACTGCGGCTCGAGCTCACGCGCACGCATTACCGCACGAACTCGAACTTCACGATGCAGGGGTTGCGCGATTGCCAGCGGATGATCGACCGGTGGAGCGCGGCGCGGACTGCCGTCGTTGCGCGCACGGGCGGTGCGGGCGACGGCCCATTTCAGAGAGCGTTGGTCGAGTTCAAGGACGCGGTGGGCGACGATCTCAACCTCGCGCGCGCGATGGCGGCGTTGAACACGGCGATCGGCGAGGCGCCTGCGGGTGACGCGACGGCGGAACTCGCGGCGCTCGATGCGATGAACTCGGTGCTCGGCGTGTTCGAGCGGAACGCCGCGCTCTCGTCGGCTGCGACGGATGATCTCGCCGCGAAGGTCGAGGTGCTGCTCGAGCGCCGCAGGTCGGCGCGCGCCGCAAAGGACTGGGCGGAGAGCGATCGCGTGCGCGATGAGCTCAGCGCGCTCGGGGTGCGCATCAAGGACGGGCCGCAGGGCACGACCTGGGAACGCGCGGTCTGATCTGCGTGTCGGGGATGCCGCCGGGCGTGCCTGGCACCAACCTGGCACCGTCCAAGGCTCACCCTGAAATCCGCGGTTGGTGCCAGGAAAAAAGCAGGAATCTCGGGTCAGCCTTTGTTCCGAGTTATGTTGGGCCGCAAAGGAGACTCATCATGGGAAGGGAAAGAAGAGACATTCGGCTCGGCGTGCCGCATCACGTCGTGCACAGGGGTAATCACCAGGCACCGCTGTTTCTCACCGACGATGACCGACAGCTCTACATCTCACTCGTGCATCGGTTCAGTCGGACGACAGGAACGGGAGTCGCAGGCTTCTGCCTGATGCGGAACCACGTGCACTTCATCGCGATTCCATCGCAACTTCGGTCCATTTCCGTGTGCTTCGGACAGGCACATCGAAAGTACTCGGAGTTCATGAATGCACGGGCAGGCACCTACGGAACCAACTGGGAGGGCCGCTTCTACTCGGAGCCAATGTCAGAGGCACACGCGATCAACGCGCTCAGGTACATCGAGCGGAATCCAGTCGCTGCCGGCATTGTGAAGGAGCCGACCGATTGGAACTGGTCGAGTGCAGGCACCCACTGCCGCAAGGGGAAGGTCTGGCCGCTCATGAACGTAGATATCCGTGGTGAACTCGCCGATCCGGTCCAGTGGAGGAACATGCTTCGAAGCGAGCTCGATGAGGCGGAACTCCAGTCCATCAACTGGTTGTTCCGAGGACAGGGCATCGATGCATCGCTGGGCACCTCGTACTGCTAGTGCCCGATACAACCGCGCACCAACCAGGCTCGAAAGGTTGGTGCGCGGTTGGTGTCAGGTTGGAGCCTGGCACGAGCCGCGACGGGGTGCCATTTTGTTTGCCTCGGGGTGAATTCGGTTGTATAGTCGGCCGGTCAGCATCAAGAGCAGCGGAGCAATCCGCTCGGCAACCGAGTCCGATCCGACCACGGTGCCAAATCGATGCGGTCCTGAGAGTGGCTGAATGCAGCCGAAATCAGGGCAAAATCGAGGATCTCCCTCGACGCGATCGGTGTTCTCGATGCTGATGCGGTGTGAACGGTCTCCGTTCGCATGTGGCGTCGGCGTCCACACCGCGACAACCTGAAGTGCATCCCGAGCGACGCGCGTGCCGCGCAACACACGGCGCGCGCTCCGGCAACCGGCCGCGAGGCAAGGTGCCAGATCGATGCGGGCCGCGTGCGGGAAACACGCGGTCAACCTCGCGACTGCGAGCGCTGTGTGCTGCCCGAATCGGGTGGCGCGCGCGTCGCAGGGATGTGCTTCCTCGAAGCGGGCGCGTGCTTGCACAAAGCCTGAGATGGAAGTCACTCGATGAAGGACCGCATTCCCGACAACCTGGATCTCGGAAGCCTGGCGCCACGGCAGGCGACCGCGATCGACTGGTTCTTCGAGCGCGGATCCGATCTGCGCCGGGGTTCGGGTGGCTGGATCGACCGAACCCTCCTTTGCGCGCCCGACTGTTTCGGCCCGCAGCTCGCGCCCATCCTCCATGCCGCGAGGGCGGCGGTGATCGCGGGAGGTCCGTCGGCACTCGGGCCCGAAATCGGGTCGGACCGTGGGTCGGCGTGCGCGGACGCCGAGTTCGAGCGGGCCCTGCACATCGCGCAGCAGCGGTTGCAGCGGCGGATCATGCCGAGTGCGTCGCTCCCCGCACCACTGCTCGCGTGGGGTGGAAGCGGGCTCATTGTCTGCGTCCCCGCGAGGATTCCCGCTGCCGCGGAGTCGGCGGCGGCGTGCGTGTGGCTGTCGCACTCCGACGAGATCGCGTACGCGCGCGCAAATCGACTCGATCACCGCTCGGGCAGCCCGCCCGACGATGTCGCGGCGTGGCTCGCGTTCGCGGAGAGCAGCGGGGTGGAGGCCAGCGTGTGGAGCCTCCCGCTGCCGAGCTTCTGCGAGAGCAGTCTTCCCATCGCCGTCGAGATCGCGCCCAACCCCACGGGGTTCATGCACGCGATGTACATCGCGCACGCGGGCGCCGCGGTGGTCGTCGCCGGATTCGCTGCAGGCGTCGGTGGAACCCTGCGCGTTCCCGGCGAGCCGCTTCCGCGTACGCGGATCGTTCCATCGGGCTGGAGCTATCTGAAGCCCGACCGTTCGTGGGGCACATCGGCGCCGTACTTCCCACACGGAGCGCCGCAGCGGAGTGACGCGGTGTTCGTACCCGATGAGGCGCTGTTCCTCGCGTGCGCGCGTGCCACCTGGCCCGCGTCGCTGCGGGATGCGTTCCGTGTGGCGTTCAGCGGCTGAGTCGCGGGCGTCGCGACCAAGTCATGCAAGAGGACCCGCCGCCGCCCGTGCCCCGCGCGCCGGTCGATCAATGGCACGGAACGAAAGGGACTGCGATATGTCATGGAAGGAACACGACCGCCTCGTCAAGAAGTTCGGAATCGAGCGAGCCAGCACGGAGGACCTGCGTCGGGCTGGGGTCTTCGGGACAACATTCGTTCGAGGTGGGCCGCTCTCCGTGCGGCTCGTGCATGAGCATGCAGCGGAGGGGCTGCGCGACGAAGACGACGATGATGGAACCGGCGGTTCAGCCGCTCGGCGGCGTCGCAACACGCCGCGCCCGGAGCGCGGCGAGGATCCCGAGACGTGTCCGTTCACCGAGACAGACGCCATGTTCGGACAGGGCAACGTGGTCGAGGTGACGCATGCGGTTCTGAGCGATCTGCTTGATGGCCGATACGGTGACCAGTGGTACCTCGACGGTATCGCGCATCTGCTCGATGACCGCAGGCGACACAGCGATCGCGAGCTCAACGAGGGTCCACGCGGCTTGATCACGCGAGCCGCGGTCTCCCGTGCGCCGAGTCATCGCGTGATCGATCGGAGCGGCCCGGTGTCGATCCGCCGCAGGAGCAACGGCAGCATCGTGATCTCGCGCCGCGGCCATGCATCGGAGCCGATCCAGTCCGAGGGCAGGCTCGACGGAACCATGCGCATCCATCGGGTGAATCCTCGTCGGGACGAAGCGGAGGTGTTCGACGAGGACTGCATCTGCCTCACCAAGAAGCCGTTCACGCGATGGCTGGTCGAGGGCGAGGCGGCCGAGCGACTGGAGGAGGCGCTGCGTCGTACCGACGAGATCATCGAGTTCGGGGTGTGGGG
>CAIOCH010000403.1 GCA_903856525.1 uncultured bacterium
AAGGTCCGCTCGACCTCCTGCTGTTCCTCGTGCGGCGCGCCGAGGTGGACATCCACGAGATCGAGATCCACACGCTCACCGACCAGTACCTCGCGTACGTGCGGCACATCTCGCGCATCGACATCGATGTGGCGGGCGAGTTCCTGGTGATGGCGGCCACGCTGGTGGAGCTCAAGTCGCGCTCGCTCACCCCCGTCGCTCCCGCCGAGGATGCGGAGGGTGGCACCCCCTCGGCGCCGGGCGAGGATCCCAAGGCGGAGCTCATCCGCCAACTGCTCGCGTACCAGAAGTTCCGCACCGCGGCCGAGGTGCTCGAGGCACGCCGGCGCGAGTTCACCGAGCGGGCGGCGGCACGCGTGCGTCCCGGGGCCGTCGACGCACCCGAGGTCGACGAGGAGGACTTCGAGCTCGAGGATCTCCATCTCGGCGACCTCTACGCCGCGTTCGAGCGCATCGCCTCGTCGATCGACCTCACCCGCATCGGCGACCACAAGGTCGAGTACGACGACACGCCGATCTCCCTGCACCAGGAGGATCTCGTGGACCGCCTCAACCGCACCGAGTCGCACCACCTGCGGCTCACCAGCGTGTTCGAGGGTCGCTCGCACGGCGAGCGCATCGGCCTCTTCCTCGCGGTGCTCGAGCTCGTGCGCCAGGGGCGCGTGCGCGTCAAGCAGGACGAACTCGACGATCCCATCGAGCTCAACCTCATCGAGGAGCGCGACCCGAACGCACCGACGTTCGTGGCGTGATGTCCGCGCGGCGGCAGCCGCACGGCGCGGGCAGGACGGTTCCCGAGGAACGCGGATTCACGGCTGCACGCGGAGATCGATGAACGTCGCCTCGTCCCGCGCGAGGTGCACCACCGCTTCGTCCTCGCCGAAACCCGCTGCGAGCGAGGAGCCATTGACGGCCAGCGCCATCGGCGATCCGTCGGCCGCGCGCACCGGCACGCGCAGCAGCAGATCCCGCCCCGCCACCAGCCCCTCGACGCGCAGGCCCCAGCGCACGCCGCCACGCGGACCGCGGGCGTACGACTCGCGCACGGTGGTCACCCCGTCGCTGAACACACCATCGACGGCCCGCCAAGGAAGCGGATCGCGCTGCTCACGGCCGTCGATGGTCACGCGGATCGCGTCCCGTGATCCAGGCCACAGCCGCGCGAGATCCCGCTCGGGCGACGCGCATCCCGCAAGCGCGAGGAGTGGAAGAGCGGCTGCAACCCAACGCATGCGTCGAGGATACAGTCTCGACTGATGTCGACCCAATCCCCATCCCAGCAGGCTCCCGCGCTCGAGATCGCGCGCCTGCACTTTCGCTACGGAGACCGCGGCTTCGAGCTGCAGCTGCCGCACCTCACCCTCGCACGCGGCGAGGAGATGCTTCTCGTGGGGCGCTCGGGCTGCGGCAAGAGCACGCTCCTGCAGCTCATCGCGGGGCTCGTCGACCCCATGTCGGGCACGGTCAAGGTGGGCGGCCACGACATGCACGCGGTGCGCGGCGCCGCCCGCGACCGCCTGCGCGGGCGGTCGATCGGCATGGTGTTCCAGACCTTCAACCTGCTGCAGGGCTTCACGGCGCGCGAGAACGTGCTGGTGGCCCTGCTCATGAGCGATGTGCCCAAGTCGGAGTGGCCGGCGCGCGCGGAGGGACTCCTGCGCTCGCTCGGCATCGAGCGGCTCGATGCCCGCGTGGAGGAACTCTCGGTGGGCCAGCAGC
>CAIOCH010000404.1 GCA_903856525.1 uncultured bacterium
GCTCACCGAGACAGGCCGCGCGATGGCGCGCGTGCCGGCACATCCGCGCCTCGCGCGCGCCCTTGTCGAGGCGGCGCGACTCGGCTGCGCGAGCCGCGTGGCCCGCATCGCGGCGGCGCTCTCCGACCGCGATCCGGCCGAGGACATCCCGGCGCAGGCGCTGCTCGCACTCCTCGCCAAGGACGATCCGCGCAGCGATGCCCTCGTGCGGGAGAGGCTCATCGAGGCCGCGCAGGACCGAGCACTTCCACGCGAGGCAGATCGGCTTGCGATCCGCGAAGCGGTGCTCGTTGCCGAACAGCTCGCGCGCAGTGCGAGGGAAACGGGCGGCGATTCCTCGAATGCAGCGCTCGATGCGGCGCTCGTCGCGGGATTCACGGACCGCATCGCCTTCAAGCCCGAGCGCGAGCGGCCGCACTGTGCGCTCGCCGGGCGCCGCAAGGTCGAACTCGCCAGGGAATCCCTCGTGCATGAGCCCGGGTTCATCGTTGCGCTCGAGGTGCGGGAGTCGGGTCCCGACCACGACCGCCTTGTGTCGATCCCCGTCGCACATCCGGTGCCGCGTGGGATCGTCGAGCGCGCTCTCCCGCACGCGTTCTCGCGCCGCAACGTCGCCGGGTGGAACCGCGAGACGCGCGCGGTCGAGACCGCCGAGGAGGAGCTCTTCCTCGACGCGGTCGTCGCCCGCAAGGCGCGCCCCGCGCAGCCATCGCCCGAGGTCGAGCGCGAGCTCGTCGCACGCATCAAGTCGGGGGAGATCAAGCTCGATGGCTGGGACGAGCACTGCGAACCATGGATCGCGCGCGTCCGCTGCGTATCCGGGTGGTTCCCCGAGCGGGGTCTCATCGCATACTCGGACGAGGACCTCGACATCATCCGCACCGAGCTGTGCTCGGGCTGCGTGCGCGCAAGAGAAGTCGAGGCGAGGACCGCAGTCGACGCCGTGCGCAGCGCACTCTCCTGGGAAGACATCCAGTTCGTCGAGAGAATGGCGCCCGCCGCCATCGCGATGCCCCGCGGTTTCAGGATGAAGATCGAGTACACGCCCGGCTCTCCGCCCCGTGGACGCGCGAAGATCCAGGACTTCTACGGCCTCGAGGAGACACCGAAGGTCGCGGGCGGCCGTGTGCAACTTGTCGTCGAGATCCTGGGGCCGAACTTCCGTCCGCTGCAGGTGACGCAGGATCTCGGCAACTTCTGGCGCGTGCTGTATCCCGAGATGCGCAATGAACTGCGCCGTCGGTATCCGCGCCACGAGTGGCGCTAGCGTGCGGGGACGTGCGGATCCGCAACGGCCGCGCGAATCCGAGTGCGCCCACCGCGCAAGGGACAGGCAACATGTGCCTTCCGCGCTCCCTCCATGCCCCGCGCAATGGGACAGGCACCGCGCGGCCTGGGCGCCAAGGAAGCTCGCTTCCACATCAACCGCGGCGACGGGACCGGGGCGACAGGACAGGCAGCGCATCGATGCGTGGAGATTTGCGGCATTCTGTAATTGAGGGCAGTTGGTCAGCTAGGTTCCTCGCATGACCACAAGACGAGCCGACATCGTCGACTACCGGAACCCTGGCTACTACCACTGCATCTCCCGCTGCGTGCGCCGAGAGTCACTGCTCCGCGAACCACGTCGACGCGAGTGGCTCCTCCAGCGTCTGGAGTTCCTCGCACAACACCTCGCCATCGAGGTGGTTGCCTTCGCCGTGATGGAGAATCACCTTCATCTGCTGCTGCGCACGCGGCCGGACGCGGTAGAGGGGATGAACGATCAGGAGGTCGCACGCAGAAGGCTCGCCGTGACTCGCGAGCAACGAGCGCAAGGCGGCCGGCTCGGCACCAGCTCCACGCACGATCACGTTTCCGAGACGCGCCGCTTGCGGTCATTGCTTTCCTCAGCGACCGGTATCGCGAGTGCCCGCAGGCAACTGTCCGATCTTGGGTTCTTTCACAAACTACTCAAGGAGCCGTGCGCGCGGCGATGGAACACGGAGGATGAAGTCACGGGTCACTTCTGGGAGGGACGCTATCGGTCGCTGCGCGTCCTTGACCCGGACTCCCTGATACGCGTGGCGAACTACATCGACCTCAATCAGGTCAGGGCCCACAGCGCAGGTTCCATCGCCTCGAGCCTATGGACGAGCGCGCGCACCCACTGGACGCGGTTTCGCAACGGCCTGCAGCGGCAGCTCTCCCGTGGGCCGGAGTCTGCGGAGGCGATCGTGTCCGCGATACGATCGATTCCATGGAAGCCCGTGCTTTCCATGGTTCCGACCGAACTTCCTGCACGACCACCGTTCGGCGGGAAAGGCCCGGGTTCATCGCACGAGTTCGATCTTCCGCTCGTCGGATACCTCGAACTGCTCGATCGCCGAGGTCGGAAGGCACGTCACGACAAGTCGGGGTGCATTCCTCCAGCAGCGCCATCTCCCATCGACGAGGCGGTGTCGGACGCACTCCGCCGCTGTGCCCGCACCGTCCGTGAAGCCGTCGCAACGCAACTGAGGGACGCGGTGGCGCTGCTCCGTCAGCCCGTGGATTTCCATGGGGAACCCTCTGCAGCGGCAATCGGCCACCGTGGCAGCTGCTATGGATCTCGCGACTCCCTCGAGGCGGAAGCCCAGAGGCGGGGAACACGCCGTGTCATTGGCGCCCCGCTTGATTGGGCGTAGCCGGTGCATATCAGAGCGTGTCGTCGCCAACCATTGTCACCGTTGGAATGCATCGACCAGACGACGAAACTGCAGGTTCAGGTTCGCCTTCGTGGCGAGCGAAGTCCGCTGTTCACGGCGCGCCATCCAAGAAGGGGACAGGCAACCGTCCGCGCAGTCCCGAGACGACAAGCCGCCTGTCCTCTGACCGCGTTCTATCGTTCCATAGGCGCGTTCTCTGGACCCACGGAGCAGCATGTCGTCCGCTCGTTTCGATGCCGGAGGTCGACAGCAACCTCGAGTCCAGCTTCACCCGCCGAAACGCTTCCGAACATCGCCAAGGAAGCGGACAATCTGTCCTTGCTCGGTTGGCGAGGAAGCTTTCTCAACATCGCTGGCCCAGAAGTCGAGGAACCGCATTGCGCCGTCATCTGTCAAGCTCGGAAGCTGGCCAGGTGGACGATCTGCCGCACGTTCTCTTCCGCGGGCGCCCTGTTCACGGATGTCGGAAAGCCTCTTCTCGTCTGGCGTTGCGCTCTCCCGACCGGTCGCGATCCGCTCGCCCGTCTTGATCCAACGGACCATCCAGTCGTCGATGTACTTCGCGCGATCCTTCTCAGGCATCGCGAAGTAGCCAGCAGCTCCCTCCGCGAGGATGTCCTTGGCCAGCACGCGTGCGTTTTGCGTCGCCTGCTCGCGCGCGGGACCAGACAGTCCCGCGAGGAACGCGGCCATCGTCGCACTCTCCGCCTGTCCCATACCGCGAAAGCGGTCGGCGAGTTCCCGCAGGAATCGGATTCGCTCCTCAACGGGCAGCTTCGAAAAGTCGTCCAGCGCGAAGTACCCAAGCACATCATCCACCGGTGAGTCGAAGATCGACGGCGGCGGTCTGAATCGCACCTCCATCCACCAGTACGTGGCCCATCCGGCCGCAGCCGCCAGCACCAAGCCGCCGCAGGCCAGCCCGATCTGACGCCGTCGATGCTCCCAGGCATCTGCGATGGCCTCATCCAGCCTGTCCCGAAAGTTGGCGAGTCCGTCGAGCACGCTCATCCGCCCTCCTCCTCCTCCGCTGGGTCGCGGAGAATCCCCACGCTGCCATCGATGTAGACCGCGTTCCGCGGGTTGCGATCACCGATCACGTGCCTGTCCTGACTGTCGGTCAGCACCGCGAACTCGCGCGGACTCCGGTCGTAGAGCGCCCCGACGAGCTTGGCCTCCGCCTCACGTCGACGCCTGTCCCTTTGGCGCTCGGTCATCACCTCGCCCTGCGAGGACAGCATGAGCACCCCCACCTGGATCTGCACCTGCGGCGAGTAGCGCAGGAGCCCGGGAACGTAGAAGTAGCTCGTTCCCGTCATGCGGGAGCCCTTCTCGTCGGCGTCGGACGCGCAGTACCAGCAGGCGCAGTCGCGCTCCAGCGTCTTCGCGAGCACCTCGGGCAGGCCGCCGACGGGGCCCTCGGGCGTCGACGCCGGCAGGAAGTCGCAGATGGGCAGCATTCCCTTGATCGCAGTGCGGTAGATCTCGAATGCACCATGCAGCTGCCGCAGGTTCGCCTGGCACGAAACCGAGCCGGCCTGTCGGCGGATGGTGCTTACTGCCGGAAAGATCAGCGACAGCACGATGGCGATGACCGCGAGCGTGGCGAGCATCTCGACGATCGTGAAGCCCCGATGCACCGGGAGGTGCGGTTCCGGGGCGAGGATTGCATTCCGCATGCGCGCCATGAGCCTCGCATGGTACGCCACCGCCCCGTTAGAGCGCCACACCCGCCCGCGAGATCGATGCCTCGAACACGCGCCCCCGCCGCACGCGCCGGACCAGGATCTCGGCGTTCCCGCGCCGGATCACCTGCCCGCCGCGGGGCGCTTCACCAAGCTCCGCCTCGACGAAACTCGCCAGGGAGCCGCTGCCCGGCGGGAGCCCCCCCTCCACGCAGCGCGCGACCTCGTGCATCGGCACCCCGCCGCCAAAGAGCCATGTCCCACCGGTCAGCGCGTGGCTGTACCGGGGAAGGCGGTCGAACTCGTCCTCGAGGTCCCCGATGAGCTCCTCCACGAGATCCTCGAGGGTCACCAGGCCGAGCGACCGCCCGTCCCTGCCGCGCACGACCGCGATGTGCTCGTGCTGGTCGACGAACACGCGCATGAGATCCACCGCCGATGCGTCGGGGTCGACGAAGGTGATGGGCCGCATGATGCCCTTCAGGCTCGGATCGCGCGGATTCGTGCTCATGAAGTAGATCATCTCCTTGAAGTTGATGTAGCCGACGACGCGGTCGCGGTTACCTGCCTCGTGCACGGGGAACCGCGTGTGCGCATCGATGTGCGCCGCGACGATCGCGCGGGGGAGCGTGAGGTCGTCCGCCATCATGACCACCTGCTCGATGGGGATCATCATGTCGCGCACCCGCTTCTCCGACAGTCGCGCCGCGCCCTGGATCACGCGCTCCTGATGCGAGCCGATGTCCTTCGACATCCGCGCCATGGCGGCGAGCGAGGCGATCTCGTCGAGCGTCGCCGCCGCGGGGCGCGCCTCGCCTGTCCCGCGCCGGCCCTCGAACGGGCGGTTGAGCACGTGCAGCACCGCGATGAGCGGGCGGAACACGACCACCGCGGCCTGCAGTGGCCGCGCGATCACGGGCGCGAGCAGCGTGTTGAACTGCACGCCCAGCGTCTTGGGAAGGATCTCCGTGAACTGCAGCATGACCAGCGTGAAGACGATCGAGAACGCCCAGATCCACTCATCGCCCCAGAGCTCGTCGAACTGCGCGCCCGCCACGGACGCACCGATGGTGTGCGCCGTGGTGTTGAGGATGAGGATCACCGCGATCGGGCGCTCGATGTTGGCCTTGAATCCGCGCCAGATCGCGCCCGTCGCGGGATGCCGCTCCGACAGCCGCGCCACCTGGCTGGGCGTCAGGCTCAGGAGCGCGGCCTCCATGAGCGAACACAGGAACGACACACCGAGCGCGATCGACACAGCGATGAGAAAGACCGTCATGGCCCGCGGAGAATAGCCCCCGCGACGCGTCCGGATCCTCCGCGGCGCTCAGTTCTCCGCGAACATCGCCTCGACGAACCGGTCGGGATCGAACGGCTGCACGTCCTCGGGCCGCTCGCCGACGCCGATCAGCTTGACCGGCACGTCGAGCTCCTCGCGGATGGCGACCACGATGCCGCCGCGCGCCGTCCCGTCGAGTTTCGACAGGAAGATGCCCGTGACGCCCGCGGCTGCGCCGAAGAGTCGCGCCTGCTGCACGGCGTTCTGCCCGCTGGTGGCGTCGAGCACGAGCAGGACCTCGTGCGGCGCGCCGGGGATCTTCTTGGCGAGCACGTTGCGGATCTTGGTGAGCTCGCGCATGAGGTTGTCCTGGGTGTGCAGGCGCCCCGCGGTGTCGACGAGCAGCACATCCACGCCGCGCGCGATGGCCGCGTCGGCCGCGTCGAACGCCACCGCCGCCGGATCGGCGCCCGCCTTGCCCTTCACGATCTCGATGCCGAGCCGCTCGCTCCACACCGTGAGCTGCGCCACGGCGCCCGCGCGGAAGGTGTCCGCAGCCGCCAGGAGCACGCTGCGGCCATCATCCTTGAGCGCCCTCGCGATCTTGGCCACACTCGTGGTCTTGCCCACCCCGTTCACGCCCACCACGAGCACGACCGTGGGCTTCTGCGGCGCCACCGCGATCGACGCAGCGCCCACCGAACCCGCCGCTCCCGCCTCGAGCCTCGGCCAACGCGCCTTCAGGCTGCGCTTGAGGTACTCGAGCGCATCCTCGCCGCGCGCGACCTTGCCCGAGCGAAACTCGGCGCGGAGGCCCGCGACGAGCTCCCTCGCAGCCTTCACGCCCACATCGGCGGCGATCAGCCGCGACTCGATCTCGTCGATCAACTCCTCGCTCAGCGACTTGCCGAGCAGCAGCGAGCGCAGCTGCCCGCCGATCGCCTCGGCAGTCTTCTGCAGGCCCTTCTTGATCGCATCGAACGCGGCGCGGAACAGCCCCATCAGCGCGCGCTCCCGCCCGACTTGGCCACGCGGTCGAGCACCGCGTTCACGAACGCGCCCGACTTCTCGGTGGAGAAGGTCTTGACCAGCTCCACCGTCTCGTCGATGGCGAGCGCCACCGCATCGCCGCCGTGGGTGAAGCCGTACCAGCCGAGGCGCAGCGCATTGCGGTCGAGCACCGGCTGGCGGTGCACGGGCCACTCCGCGGTGTACGGCCGCACGGCGGCATCGGCGTCCTTGCGGAACTCCCAGACGAGCGCCGCCAGGTCGAGCCCCGCCTGGATCTCCTCCGCGCGCTGCGCGGCGGCCTCGGCGTCACGCACCGCCATGCGGGCCTCCGCGGTCGACATGTCGGGCGACTCGCCGAACTCCTCGATCTCCGCGGAGCTCTCGAGCGCCTCGCGCACCGCATCGGTGTCGCCGGCGAGCCCCGAGTCGAACTGGTAGAGCGCCAGCAGCGCGTAGCGCCGCGCGGGCCGGATATGGCCCTTCCTCGAATGGCCGCTCATGTCGCGGGCCTCCCCGGCGGCAGCCGGTGCACGCGGCCCACGGCCTGCGCGGCGATCACCGCGGCGTTCATGGCCTCCTCGCCCTTGTTGCCCTTGCTTGACACGCCCGCGGCGCCACCCGAGCGCGCCTGCGCCTGCTCGATGTTCTGGCAGGTGAGCACGCCGAAGGCCACCGGCTTGCCCGTCTGGGCCGTGATCTGCGCCAAGCCCGCCGCACAGGCCTGGCAGATGTACTGGTCGTGCGTGGTCTCGCCGGTGAGCACGCATCCGATGCACACCACGGCGTCGATGTCGGCGCGCCCCGCGAGCGCGTGCGCGATCGCGACAAGCTCGAACGACCCGGGGGCGTCGACGAGCACGAGGTCGCCGTCGCTGCCGCCGGCGGCCCGGAACGCGCGCAGCGCACCCTCCTGCAGGCGGCTGGTGACCGCCTCGTGGTAGCGGCTCGTCGCGATGCCCACCCGCAGCCCGCGGGCGTTCGCGGCCAATGGAACGGTCGTATGCATAGGGGGAGCATGGTAGTGCGGCGGATCGCGAAGGGCGCGGCCCTGATCCCGCGCCTGTCCGCCCCGCGTACCATCCGCGGCTTATGCGCCGCATCGTCCGCAGGTCCATCGCCGCCATCGAGGTCTCCCGACTATCGATCGCCTTCGGCGCTGTCGCGAACGTGTGGCTGATGACCCTCCTGGCGCGCGCCGACGATCGGCTCGCCCACGCCCCCGTGGCCACTGCGCCGCTGTGGGAGGTGCTGGGGGCTGGAGCGCTCGTGGCTGTTGGCTTCCTCGCCTTTGGTGCCGCGCTCAACGACTTCCTCGACGCCAAGCATGACCGCGCCTTCGCACCGGAGCGGCCGCTGCCGACGGGCGCGCTCCCCGCGCGCCGCGCCGTCCAGCTCGCGGCGGTCTCCCTCTGCATCGGCGTCCTGGGCGCGGTCGCCTTCGGCACCATCGCCGCCGTCACAGCCATCGCGCTCACCGCGCTCGTGCTGGTCTACGACGCGTTCGCGAAGCATGTGCCCGCGCTCGGGATCGTGCTCGCCGGCCTCACCACGGCGCTCTGCATGCTCGTACCCTCGGTCGAGGCGACCACCCTCCTGCCCATCTGGCTTGCCATGAGCCAGACGATGGGCGTGGGGGCCCTCGCGTACATCGTGGGAGACAAGCGCCCCGCGCTCACCCGCCGCGCGGTTGTGGCGGGCGCCATCGGCTGGGCGTTCTGGAGCGCCGTCCTGGTGTGGCTCGAGCTCGCGCGCAACAACGGCGGGCTGTTCGAACCATGGCGCGCATCGGCGGCGCTGGCGATTCCGGCCGTGACCGTCGCGGTAGGCGGCGCCCTGGGCGCGTGGAAGCTCGGGGTGTGGCGGCTGCTCTCGACCCGCGGTGGCGAGGGACGCCGCGGTGCCGCGCGCGGACCGCGGGCGGGCGAACGCGTCCTCCGCTACGGCAGCCTCTGGAAGAGCCTCGTCGCCGCCGCGTGGCTGCTCGCCGCCGGCATGCCCGTGGCCGCGGCCTGGATTGCGGGCATCGCGGTCGCCATCTTCGTGCTCGTGGCCCTCGTGCGCGAGGCGGGACCGCAGCTGGCGGAGCCTGTCGGCTGGCGCTCGTGAGTTCCTCCACGGCTTCGTTCGCCGCACGGCTTCCATTCCGGAACGGACCCGCGGCTTCCGCTCGGGAATCGCGTGCGCCGCGCGGTTTCCACCACGTCGATCGCACCGTATTCTGCCCTCCTTCCACCGATGCCCTCCGCTCGCCCCTTCCATCACCTCGGTCCGCTGTTCGCCGTCGGACTGACGGCGGCGCTCGCCGCGGCTCCGACCGTGCTGGGACAGACCACGGAAACCGCACCCGCACCCACCACGCGGAAGGCGATCGATGGCCGCTCGCTCGGAGGGTTCGTCCTTCCCACGAAGCCCCTGTCGGGCAACTGCGTGCTCTCCGCCACGCGGGGTTGGAGCTGGAAGCACGACGACACCCAGCGCCTCGTGCTCGAGGGCGACGTGCGCGTTGCCGTGGGCGGCTACCGCTTCACCACCAAGCGGGCGGTCGTGTGGATCAACCGGCTCCCGCTCGGGGGCGAGACGGTCACGCAGCTCGCGGTCTGGTTCGAGAACGCCGACGAGCCCACGCGGCGCGCCGGCGTGGGCGCGAGCGGACGGGACCTTCTGGTGACCGCGTCGTTTCTCGGCGCGACCGAACTCTCGCTGGTGGTCACGGAGGACGGCCCGCCACGCACCGCCGGATCCCTGCGGTTGGCGCGCGAATCCACGCAGTCGGCCGCGGAACGGCAGCAGTCGCTCGCCGCGGGTGAGGCGCGGCTCGCACGGGCGCTCCGCGAGCTCACCGCCCGCACCGCAGCGGGCACGCAGAGGCTGTCGACGGCGCCCGTCGTCGATGTGCCCGCACCGCGGACCGACCCAGATCCGCAGCCCGGGGAGAGCGTGGCGGCAGCCACCGCGCGCGCCGCTGCGGAACAGGCGGCGTTGCCCTCCGCGATCAGCGTCACCACGCGGCGCGCCCTCCCGATCTTCGAGCCCGAGGGCACCGTGGGCTTCAGCGCCGAGCGCATCACCATCGATGAGAAGGCCGATCGCGTGGCGGTGCAGGGCGCCGTGCAGATCGAGTACCTCTCGGCGTCCGACGGCTCCGACCGCGCGCTGCAGCTCTCCGCCGAGCGCGGCGTGATCTTCCTCACGCCGGGATCGCTCGCCGGGCTGCGCGAGGGCAGCCGCACGCTCGATGCATCGCAGATCGAGGGCATCTACCTCGAGGGCGCGGTGCAGGCGTCCGACGGCCAGTACGCGCTGCGCGGCGCGCAGGTCTACTACGACCTCAAGGCCAACCGCGCCGCGATCGTCGACGCGGTGCTGCGCACCTACGACCGCCGCCGCCGCGACCTGCCGATCTACGTGCGCGCGGCGGAGCTGCGCCAGGTGGCGCGCGACGAGTGGACCGCCGAGCAGGGCACGGTCTCCACGAGCGAGTTCTTCACGCCGCATCTCGCGATCGGCGTCGACCGCGTCGTGGTCACCAAGGAGCCCGAGGACGCGGGCGGCGGAGTGATCGTGGCGGCATCGGGCGCGGGCATCGAGGCGGGTGGTACCCGCATCGTGCCGCTTCCCGGCTACACGGGGCGCGTCGACCGCATCCCCATCCGCTCGTTCGAGATGGGCTTCGACGAGGACCGTGGCCTCGAGATCGGCACCTCGTGGGACCTGGCCGCGGTGCTCGGGCAGCCGCCCACCGAAGGCGTCGACGCCGAGCTCAACATCGATGGCTTCAGCGAGCGTGGCGCGGCGGTCGGCACCACCTTCCGCCTGTCGGAGGCGATGGGCACGGGCGTGATCGACCTCTACGGACTCTACGACACCGGCGGCGACGACCGCACCAGCACGGGCGTCGTCGTGCCCATCGACGAGGGTTTCCGCGGCATCGCCGAGAGCGACTGGCGCACGGCGCTCACGCCGGACCTCACGCTGCGCACGCAGTTCTCCTACATCTCCGACGAGACCTTCGTGTCGGCGTGGCGGCCGCGCGCCTTCAACGAGCGCCGCGAGTACGAGTCGAGCGTCGAGCTCAACGGCACGAGCGGGAACTCCTCGCTCGAGCTGCTGGTCAAGCACGACCTCAACGACTTCATCTCCAACTCGTACCTGCTGGCGTCGCGCGGCTACACCGTCGACAAGCTGCCCGAGCTCTCCTATCACCGCTACGGCGACGAGCCGCTCGAGGGCGTCACCTGGACGCAGCAGTGGTCGGCCGGTGCGCTGGCGCTGCGGCCCACCGAAGGCACGCCCGCGCTGCTGGGCGTGCCCGTGGGCGCGTGGGGTGGCGCCATCGCGCCCGATGGCTCCCTCTCCGATGCGTACGAAGCCGCGGGCTACACCGATGGCGTCGTCGGACGACTCGACACGCGGCATGAACTGAGCCTGCCCATGACCGACGGCGCTGCCACGCTCACGCCGTTCGTCTCGGGACAGGCGACCGGCTACCTCACCGACGAACTCACCGCCTACACCACCGACATCGAGGAGATCCGCCTGCAGGCGGGCGGCGGCGTGCGCGGATCGCTGCGCTTCGAGC
>CAIOCH010000405.1 GCA_903856525.1 uncultured bacterium
CCGACTCCCAGGGACTCATGACGCGCCAGTCGCTCGTCCACGGGCGGGTGCGCGGCGGATCGTTGCCCGGATCGCCGTTGGCGAAGCGATCGAGCATGATCTGGTACCACACGGCATCGCGGGCCCAGTCCGGCGTGACGAAGCCCTCCACCACGCGCTGCGCCGTGGGCTCGTCGGAGCCGCCGTTGCCCAGGACGAGGATCGAGTTGAAACCGTCGTGGCCGTCGGGCTCCCGCGTCGAGTTCTGCGGATCGGCGATCCAGCGGCCATCGACCACGAACTTGTAGGCATGCCGCCCATCCTCGAGCTCCACCGTGGCGCGGCAGAAGCCGTCACCCATGCGCTCCATCCTGGTGACGGTCGGATTCCACCCATTGAACTCACCCGCGAGGAACACGGCCGAATCCGCCCGATCGGGCCGGCAGGCAAAGGTCACCCGCGAGCGCGCCTCGGCCAGCGCCGACACCTCGATCGAGGGGGGAACCGCCGCAGCGACGGGCTTTCCCAAGGCAAACGCGAATGCAACAAGCGCGAGAAGCAGGAAGCGGCGCATGGTTCATTTATACTCGCCGCCCATGTCGGCGACCCCCGAGGCACCCGCGAGATTGATCGGAAGGCTGGTTCGCACCGGCCTGGCCGCGGTCGCCGTCGTGCTCGTGGTCGCCGCCTTCGTGCGCGTCGCCTACCGCACCGCGACCGCAGGAGAGCACGCGGCCGGCGAGACCGTCCTCACCGTCATGCACTGGTCCGGCGAAGGCGGGCAGGAAGAGGACAAGATCGTCGAGGACTCGCTGCGCGCCTTCGAGGCGGCGAACCCCGGCGTGCGCGTGAAGCGCCTGAACCCGGGCGACGCGGGCAGCTTCTACACCAAGCTGCAGACCATGATGGCCGCAGGCGAGGCGCCCGACGTCTTCTACGTCGGCTACGAGCGCGTGGCGAACTTCGCCAGCCTCGATCTCCTGCGCCCGATCGACGAGTTCGTCGCGCGCGAGGAGGCTGCGCGGAAGACGGGTGACGCGACCGCGCTCGATCTCGGCGCGTTCTACCCGCAGACCGTCGACGCCTTCCGCTTCGACGGCCGCCGCGTGGGCACGGGCGCGCTCTACGGCATCCCGAAGGACTTCACCACCGTCGGCTTCTACTACAACAAGGACCTCTTCCGCCAGGCGGGGCTCGCGTTCCCCACCAGCGCCTGGACCTGGGACGACTACATCGCCGCCGCGCGCAAGCTCGGGCAACTCCCGGGGATCACGGGCAGCGAGTTCGTCACCTGGCCCGTGATGGTGCGCACCTACCTGCGCACCGAGGGCGGCGAGGCGATCGACGACGACCTCGCGCAGATCCGCGTGTCCGACCCGAACTCGGTCGCCGCGCTCGAGCGCCTGCGCGCGTGGCGCCACGGCGAGGAGAACACGCTCACCAGCGGCAAGAGCAAGATCGCCACGGGCGCGAGCGTCTTCCTCGGCGGCAAGGTCGGCATGGCTGGCCCCTTCGGCCGCTGGGTCGTGCCG
>CAIOCH010000406.1 GCA_903856525.1 uncultured bacterium
CACGCCCTTCATGCCGGCGTCCTTCATGACCTTCACCCACTGGCGGCAGTCGAGCGCGCTCGGGTTGAAGACGTCCGCGGGCTCGTCGCCGTGGCCCCACTCCATGTCGGTGAAGGTGTTGGGGCCGAAGTGGATGAAGCCTGTGTACTCGAGGTCCTTCCATGCGAGCTGCCGCGGGTGCGGGAGCGGGCCGATGGGCGCGGGGGGCGAGACGGGGGTCGCTGGGGCGGATGCAGGAAGCATGGTGGCGGCGGCGAGTGCAGTGAGGAGTGCGGTGAGCGTGGTCATGGGCGGCTCGGGGGTGCCTGGCGGGGTCGCGCCGGAAGTCATCGGTGTCGCGTTGACGCGCGCACCGCGGGTCCGCAGACTACCGCCCCCGAACGGAGGGCGTGGCCAGATGACGAGCGGAATCGATACGCGGCAGGTGGACAAGACGAACCCCTTTGCCCGCGCCGTTGCGCACCGGTGGTTCCGCGGAGCGGTCCTGGGAGCGATCCTGGTCGGCGCGGTGCTCGTTGGGCTCGAGACGGTCCCGTCGATCCACGACTCCTATGGCGAGGCGATCTGGGGCGTGGACCGCATTGTCCTCGCGGTGTTCGTGCTCGAGGTCGTGCTCAAGATCCTCGCGGAAGGGCGCCGTCCGTGGCGCTACTTCGCGGATCCGTGGAACGTGTTCGACTTCGCGGTGACGGCGATCTGCCTGCTGCCGCTCGACGCCAAGTTCGCGCAGGTGCTGCGCCTCGGCCGCGTGGCGCGCAGCCTGCGGCTGATCACCGCCCTGCCGCGGCTCCAGCTCATCGTGAGCGCACTGCTGCGGAGCCTGCCGAGCTTCGGCTGGATCACGCTGCTCCTCTTCACGCTGCTCTACGTGTACAGCGTGATGGCCGTGTTCCTGTTCGGGCAGGCCGATCCGGAGCGGTTCGGGTCGCTCTGGAAGAGCGTGCTCACCATGTTCGGCGTGCTCACCCTCGAGGGCTGGGTCGACATCATGGGCGACCAGATGAAGGCGGGCGCGCCGGTGATGGCTCCCGTGTTCTTCGTGAGCTTCATCATGTCGGGCACGATGATCTTTCTGAATCTGCTGGTGGGCGTGATCGTGAACAGCATGAGCGAGCTGCCCGAGGGGACGGCCGGCACGAGGGATGCGGGCGCGCATCCGCGGCCCTCGCCGCTGCCGACGATCCACGCGGCGGGCGCGGAGAGCGAGCATGTGACGCTGGTGGCCGAGCGGCTGGCGCGCGTGGAGGCGGCGCTCGCCGAGGTGACGGCGGAACTGAGGGAACTGCGCCGGTCCGGGCGCGACGGAAGTCGCTAGGCTCCGCGCGTGCACGCGCTTCTCGTCGACATCCTCGTGCTGCTCTCTGCTGCGCTCGCGCTCGGCATGGTGGCGGAACGCCTCGGGGCGAGCGCCGTGCTCGGGTACCTCGTGGCGGGCACGCTGGTCGGGCCGAACATGCTCGGGTTCGTGCAGGCGAACGACGGGATCGACTTCCTGGCGGAACTGGGCGCGTCGCTGCTGCTGTTCACCATCGGGACCGAGTTCAGCATCTCGCGGCTGAGGCGGCTGGGACGGCGGGCGTTCATCGCGGGCGTGCTGCAGGTCGGGATCACCATCGCGGCGGGCATGGGCGCGGCGCTCGCATTCGGGCTCGCGCCCGGGACGGCGTTCGCGCTCGGCGCGGTGCTGGCGCTGTCGAGCACGGCGGTGGTGGCGCGGCTGCTGGTCGATGCGCGGGCGCTCGACTCGAACTACGGGCGGCTGTCGATGGGCATCCTCCTGGTGCAGGACATCGCGGTGGTGCCGATCGTGCTGGTGATCGCGTTTGCCGAGAGCGGTGGTGACGCGCGCGAACTCGCGGCGACCGCGGGGCGGACGGCCGTGTTCGCGGCGATCGTGGTGCTCGGGTTCCTGGTCCTCGTGCGCTTCGTGGTGCCGAGGCTGCTCGGTGCGCGGGCGATGGTCCGCAACCGCGATCTCTCGGTGGTGCTCGCCATCGTGTGCGCGCTCGGCAGCGCGATCGGTGCGGAGGCCGCGGGGCTGCCGCCGGCGCTCGGCGCGTTCGTGGCGGGCGTGCTGCTCGGTGGCTCGGCGTTCGCCACGCAGATCCGCGCCGACGTGGTGCCGCTGCACACGCTGCTCCTCACGCTCTTCTTCGCGGGCATCGGGCTCGCAGGTGATCCGCGCTGGGCGATGGAGCACGCGGGGCTGGTGCTCGCGGTGCTGGTGGCGGTGCTCGTGGGCAAGACGCTCATCGCGGCAGGCACGCTGCGCGCGCTCGGGATCGGTGGGGCGACCGCCGTCGCAGCGGGCGCCGCCGTGGCGCAGATCGGTGAGTTCAGCTTCATCGTGGCGGAGAGCGCGCAGGCGAAGGGCATGCTCGACGCGGACTTCTTCCGGCTCGTAGTGACGGTGACGGTGGCGAGCCTGGCGCTGTCGCCGCTCCTGATCGCGTTCGCGGGACGGACCGCGCGTCGCACCGACGGACGCCCGCAGGAGGCGCCCGCGCACCAGCCCGACCCGCACGAGGCGGCGCTCGACCGCATCGAGATCGTGCTCGTGGGCTACGGACCCGCGGGCCAGGCGATGCTCGAGGGCGTTCCCGCGGAGCGGCGCGACCGCGTGCTGGTGATCGAATCGAACCCCGCGGCGTGGCCCCGCATCACGGCGACGGGCGCCATCGCCATGATCGGCGATGCGCGGCGGCGCGATGTGCTCGAGCACGCGCGCGTCGACGACCGCTCGACGGTGGTGGTGTCGGTGTCGGATCCGACGGCCGTGGCGCAGGTCGCGGGCCTGGTACGCGCGGTGGCGCCGGGAGCGCGCGTGATCGCGCGGTCGCGCTACCACGACGCGCGCGAGGAGATCGCCGCCGCGGGCGCCATGCGGGTGGTCGATGAGGAGACGGTGGTGGGAACGCGGCTGGCCGAAGAGGCGCTGGGGCCGAAGCAGAACTGAGGATCCGCACTCCTAGCGCGACCAGAGCCACGTGACGGGCACGGCGAGCATGCCGCCCGCCATCGGAAGGCAGTCGTCGCCGTCGTAGAGCACGATCCCGCCGCGCCAGCCCGTGCCCGCGAGGGATGCGACGCGCGCGAGCCCGCGGAAATCGGCCGGCTGCACCGACTTGGCCGCCTTGATCTCCACGCCCCACACCTGCCTGCCGCGGGTGAGGACGAGGTCGACCTCGATACCGTCCTTGTCGCGGAAGTGATGGAGCCGCAGCGCGGGATCGGTCCAGTCGGCCTGCGCCGCGAACTGCTCGACCACCCACGATTCGAGCAGCCCGCCGAACCGCTCCCGCGCACGGTCGAGCGCGGCACCGTCGAGGTCCGCGAGCGCGGCGCAGAGGCCGGTGTCGCACAGATGGACCTTGGGTGTCTTGATCAGTCGCGCGCTCGCGTTCGCGTGCCACGCGGGAAGCCGGCGGAGCAGGAACACCCTCTCGAGCACGGCGAGGTAGCCCGTCACGGTCTCTCGGTCGATGCCGAGCTCGCCTGCGAGCGTGGACACGTTGAGGAGCGAGGCGGTGCGCAACGCACACAGTTCGACGAGACGGCGGAGCTCGCCACCATCGCGGATGGAGGCGACATCGCGCACATCGCGCTCGAGGATCGACTCGAGGTACTGGAGGTGCCAGCGTCGCGCGCGGGGCCGCGATCGGACAATGGCCTCGGGAAACCCGCCCTGCAGCACGCGCGCGGCGAGATCGGTGCGGGTAGCCGCGCGCCCGCGCGACGAACCGGCCACGCGGGGAGCCAACTCGCCCGCCAGGAGCTGCGCGAGGAAGCGGCCGGGCGCGCGCTCCTTCTCGCATTCGGCGAACGGATGGAGGCGGATCGTCTCGACCCGCCCCGCCAGCGACTCGGAGACGCGCGGCAGCAGGAAGAGGTCGGCGGATCCGGTGAGCAGGAAGCGGCCGGGCGTGCGCTTGTCGTCGACGGCACGCTTGATCGCGAGCAGCAGATCGGGTGCGCGCTGGATCTCGTCGATGGTGACGGCCGCGGGCAGCGCCGCGATGAAGCCCGTCGGGTCGGCGGTCGCGGAAACGCGGGTCGCGTGGTCGTCGAGGCTCACGAACGCGCGCCGCGGTGCCAGGGCGCGCGCCAGCGTGGTCTTTCCGCACTGCCGCGGCCCGAGCAGCGCCACGACGGGCGTGTCGGCGAGCGCCTCGTCGAGCGCGGCCACGGCGGCGCGGGTGATGGAGTCGGGCTCGGGCATGCCAACACGGTATCGGCTGATTGCGGGATAGGCGATCGGCTGATTGCGGAATATTGAATCGGCTGATTGCGGGATAAGCGAGCGGCTGATTGCGGAACGACGGGACGACGGCGAGAGGCGGCCCCGATGGCCGGCACGACTGCGGACGGCGGCAGCCCGAGGGAGCGGAAGCGCAGATAACCAACGCGGCGAGGGCCGCCGACCCCCGAGGTGCGGATGCGGCCTCCGAAAGCCGTGCGGAGGCGCGGGGACCGTGGTATCCTGTTCCCCCTACCTCAGCGGGCTGTAGCGCAGCTTGGTTAGCGCGTTTGACTGGGGGTCAAAAGGTCGTGGGTTCGAATCCCGCCAGCCCGATTTGAAATGCAGCGAGACGGAAGGCCGAGGCCTTCCGTCTCGCGTTTTTCGGTCGGTTCCACTCGGTTCAGCGGCGACGCCCGCGGACGCCGATCACGCCGGCGAGGCCGAGCGCGGTGCCAACTGCATTGAACGCATGACGGAGTCCCTGCCTCGAGACGCCCCGCCCGATGCAACAAGACTGCGGGGCGCCCATGTGGCACGCGGATCCGCGCGGGAAGTGCACCTCGGCGGCCAGCACCGTATCGGATGCTCCGAGGCGACCTGCGCGCGCACTACACTCCGCCCCTCCCCCGCTTTCGCGCGCAGACCAGTCGACCAAGACCCCGATGTTGAGACTGACCGAACTCCGACTTCCCCTCGAGCACCCCGAGGACGCGCTTCGGCCCGCGATCGTGGCGCGGCTCGGAGTCTCCGACCCGGACCTCGTGCGGTTCGACATCTACAAGCGGGCCGTCGATGCGCGCAAGAAGTCGTCGATCCTGTTCGTGTACACGATCGATGCCGAGCTGCGGCACGAGGACAAGGTCCTGCGGCGGCTCAAGAACGACCCGCATGTGAAGCCGACGCCCGACATGGAGTACCGCTTTGCGGCGACCGCGGACGCCGGAGCGCCGGTGCGCGCACCCCGTCCGATCGTGGTCGGGCTCGGGCCTTCGGGATTGTTCGCGGGGCTGATCCTCGCGCAGGCGGGCTTCCGGCCGCTGATCCTCGAGCGCGGCAAGGTCGTGCGCGAGCGCACGAAGGACACCTTCCGCATGTGGCGCCAGGGCGTGCTGGATACCGAGTCGAACACGCAGTTCGGCGAGGGCGGCGCCGGCACGTTCTCCGACGGCAAGCTCTACAGCCAGGTGAAGGACCCGCGCCATCTCGGCCGCAAGGTGCTGCGCGAGTTCGTGGAGGCGGGTGCTCCCGAGGAGATCCTCTACGCGAGCAGGCCGCACATCGGCACCTTCCGCCTGGTGGGCATGGTCGAGCGCATGCGGGCGAAGATCCTCGCGCTCGGCGGCGAGATCCGCTTCGGCACGCGCGTGGACGATGTCGAGTTCGAGGAGCTGGCCACACCGGTGGCGGGCCCAGCGGCGGGAGGCCGCACCATGCGCGTGCGCGGCGTGGTGCTTGCGGACGGCGAGCGCATCGCCACCGACCACCTCGTGCTCGCGGTCGGACACAGCGCCCGCGACACCTTCGCGATGCTGCACCGCCGCGGCGTGTTCATCGAGGCCAAGCCGTTCTCGATCGGGTTCCGCATCGAGCACCCGCAGTCGCTCATCAACCAGTGCCGCTACGGCGAGAAGGCCGACAGCCCCCTGCTCGGCGCCGCCGACTACCGGCTGGTGCACCACGCGAAGAACGGACGCTCGGTGTACAGCTTCTGCATGTGCCCGGGCGGCACGGTGGTGGCCGCGACCAGTGAGGCCGGCCGCGTGGTGACCAACGGCATGAGCCAGTACTCGCGCGCGGAGCGCAACGCGAACGCGGGCATCGTGGTGGGCATCACGCCGGAGGCCGACTATCCCGGCGGACCGCTCGCGGGCATCGAGTTCCAGCGCTTCTGGGAGTCGCGGGCGTACGAGCTCGGCGGGCGCACCTACGAAGCCCCCGGGCAACTCGTGGGCGATTTCCTCAACGGCCGCCCGTCGACGGCGTTCGGCAGCGTGCTGCCGTCGTACACGCCGGGCGTGCATCTCACCGATCTTGCGACGGCGTTGCCGGAGTACGCGATCACCGCGATCCGCGAGGCGATCCCCGCGTTCGCGCGCGAGATCAAGGGCTACGACCTCGCCGATGCCGTGTTGACCGGCGTCGAGACGCGCACCTCATCGCCGATCCGCATCGCGCGCGACGACGCGAAGGACAGCGATCCGACCTCGGGCGACATGCAAAGCCTCAACACCATCGGCCTCTACCCGACCGGCGAAGGCGCGGGCTACGCGGGCGGCATCCTGTCGGCGTCGATCGATGGCATCAAGGTGGCGGAGGCGGTGTCGCGGAGCATGGTGGCCGCGGCGGCGCGGGGCGCGTAGATCCACGCGAGGCAGGAGATCGGTCGCGGTGTCCCGCGGAGCCGCGTCTGTGTCGCGATGGCCGGCGCCCTATCGGCCGAGACCCCAGTTGCCGAGGACCGTGGCGAGATCACCGCCGTCGAAGATGCCGTCGCCCGTCAGGTCGGGCAGCGGCGGTGACGGCATGTTCCAGTACGCGAGCACGATGGCGAGGTCGCCGCCGTCGATGGTGCCGTTGAGGTCGAGGTCACCCGCGAGGTAGGCCGGGCTTTCCGCAAGCCCATGCAGCTGCGCCGTCGGGATCACGGTCGTGAACTCCTGTGCCGACTCCCAGCGCACGCGGGTGGGGAGGCCCGTACCGCGGGTGCGGTCGTACTCGATGCGCATGGTGACGGGAACCCCGCCCACGAGGGAGATCCACGGACGGATGCCCGTCGTGCCGGGGATCTCCTGGTAGGCGAGCTGCCCGTCGACCCAGAGGCGCGTGACCGAGGTGGTGTAGTTGTTGCCGTGATCGACATCGAACCGCATGGGGCCGGAGAAACGCGGCGTGAACATGCCGCCCGCGAAGACGGTGTGCGTGACCCCCACCGCGGGTGCGGCGATGGAGAGGCGGACCGGATCGTGCGACGAGGCCACGGAGCCCGCTGCCGTCGATACGACGACATCGAGACCCGTACCCGTTCCCGCAGCTGGCGGCGGAGTGCAGCCACGCTTCCAGCGGGCGAGCGCCTCGAAGCAGCTCCACGCGATGGAGGAGTCGGTGGCGGCCGCGGTGGGATCGACGGCAGCGGCTCCGCTGGTCCAGATCTCGAGGTTGATGTCGAGATCGGTGGTCGAGTAGGTGTTGGCGGCGTAGGGCTGTCCCGCCGCGCATGCCTGCTCCGCCTCGTGCGTGAGCAAGAGCAGCTCCATGCGCGTGACATTGGCGGCGAAGCGCCGGTAGGCAGCCTCGTGCACCGTCGAAGCCCAGAGTCCCGCGCTGGCAGAGGTGTACTGGGGGTTGGCGCCCGTCTCACGGAAGCGCAGCAGGCTCGGATAGCGGCGGAGGCCCGTCGACTCCGGCACGGCCGTATAGGTGCGGTGCAGTGCCATGGTCGCGGTGACAAAGGCACGGTGCATCATGTACGGCTTCCGCGAATCGCGGTGGCCGACGAGACTCTGCGGGAAGTACTCGTGCCAGTTGGGGATCGACTGGAGCCCGGGCTCCAGCACCCAGCCGACCATCCACCAGGAGAGCATGAGTTCGCGCGTCATCATGTCGCGGAACGCGGTCTCGCTGTCGCCGCGCCCGCCGTTGAGCCCCGCGATGATCGGCGCCGGAAAGTCGGCACGGATGGGCCGCATCGTCGACTGGTTGATGCGCGAGCCGATGTCGAAGGGGAAGTTGAAGCGGTTGAAGCTGGGCCGCATGACCACCGGACGCCCAACCGGCGTGGCGATTGGAACGCCCGCATGCTCCATGCGCAGCAGATGCTGCCCCGCGAGCATGGATGCATGCTTGCGTCGACCGAACACCGCGGCGTTCGTCCCGGGAAGCGGCGAGCCCGCGAAGGTACTCGGCACGCCGAACGCGTCATTGTGCGCCTGGATGGCCCACAGCGCCTCGGGTGTCGGGTTGGCGATGTAGGCGTCGTGCAGCCCGAACAGCACCGCGGCGTCGGCCTCGTTGGCCGGAATCGGCGACACATCGGGCAGCCAGTCGTGCAGCGTGCCGTGCTCGGCGCCGTGGAAACCGTCCTCCGACCAGCGCGGGAACGGAATGCCCAGCGGCTCGTTGCGGAGGTCGTAGGCGAGCACCTGGCTCTTTGCCGCGAGCGCCTGCTCGGTGGTGGCGATGCGATCTCCCGCGAGTGCGGGTAGCTTCTTTGCAAGGTGACTGGCGAACGCAGCATCACGCTCCACATGCGTGGCACCGGGCAGCACCTCGCCGCCCGGCTGGAAGGGGCGCGCGGCGAAGCGGTCGCGCGCCGACGCGACATGCTGCGTGCGCATCCTCTGCACGAGCGCGAGGATCGACTGCGCGTCATCGGGCCCGACATGGAAGGATGCGCGGCGGAGGATGTCGGCGTCGGAGATGGCGAACACCGCGAGATCCATCGCGTCGGGCGCGTGGCAGTGCGCGCAGGCGAGGCCGCTGAGGTCCTGCTTGCGCCAGGCGGCGAGGAGCGTGCGGAGCTCGTCGTCGATCGTGGTGCCGGGCACGGGCGCGAGACCTCCGCCGTAGGCCTGCGCGTGGGCGGAGCCCGATGCGAGTGACACCGCAAGCGCGGCGAACGCGGATGCGAGGGTCGCGGGCATGCACGTGCGGCGCATGCATGGGTGAAGGGACGTGCTGGGCATGGACGCGCTCCGGGGGAGAGGACGCTTCAGCCTACCGCCCAGGCGCCGCAAACCAAAGTGGAGTGGCCCGTCCGCGTCGGGAAGCGGGATCTCCGTCGGCAGCGAAGGTCCGATCTGGCGCACCTGTGCCGTCTGTGCGGGGCCCTCATGGATCGCCTACCTCCACCGACCCGCGCAAACCGAACCCCACGAGGCACTTCCGACGGGATTGCGCTCGGAGGTCATTGCCTCACCGATCGGCGGTGGCACCATCGGTCCGCTTCGTGGCTCCGTGCCGCGGGGCATCTGGGGACATCGGAAGACTCGGAGGGGGAAGTCATGAACCTGCACGCACATCTCACGCTTGCGCTCGCGCCGCTCGCGATCGCTGGCGCCGCCCACGCGGGCTTCGTCGGATACACGGTCGACAGCTCGACCGCCGCGGGCCTCACGACACACCGCGTGTACGCGACATTCAACGGAGCGAACGACACGGTGCTCCGCGCGTACGGCATCCACGCCACCACGGGCAATCTCAACGGATTCGTGCACAACGACATCCTGTCGGGCGGCATTTCCGCCGTCGCCGGTTCGTGGAACCCGAACTTCGTGCTCGGACTCGTGAACGACTCGTATGTCGCCATCGGCGGCCCGGTCGGTCTCGGCGCGGGCAACACCACGGTGCCCGATGCGGGCTGGATCAGCGGCTGGAACCAGCCGGGCATCCCCGACCCCGCGTCGACAGGCATCGCAGGCTGGTACAACCACCTCACCGAGAACATGCAGGGCCGCGCCGATGCGAACGGCCGCGTGCTGCTCGCGCAGTTCGTGCTCGCAGAGGGGCACGCCGCGAAGACGATCTCGCTGCGCATCAGCCACAACAACGCCTTCGGCGCGCCCGTGACGGAGAGCGAGGGCACGTTCTCGCTCGTGCCCGCGCCGGGAGCCATCGCCCTGCTCGCACTTGCCGGAGTCGCCGCGCGGCGACGCCGCTGACCAGTCTTCTTCCTCAGCAGTGCGGCGCCCCAGGAGAAAGGATCTGGGGCGCCGCGCTCATTTTTCGCGGCTTCACTCGTCGGACGACCGCGCGTCCGCGAGCGCCTGGTAGCTGAACTGCTGGCCTCCCACGGAGGCCTCGAGCATGAGGCCCTTGGGATTCATGATGAAGACCGC
>CAIOCH010000407.1 GCA_903856525.1 uncultured bacterium
CGAGATCCTCGTGGCCGCAGCCGGCAAGCCCGGGCTCATCAAGGGCGAGTGGATCCGCCCCGGTGCGGTCGTGGTCGATGTCGGCATCAACCGCATGCCCGACGGCTCGCTGTGCGGTGACGTGGAGTTCGAGGCCGCCGCGGAACGCGCCGGCTGGATCACCCCGGTCCCGGGCGGCGTCGGCCCCATGACCGTCGCCATGCTCATGCAAAACACGCTGGAAGCCGCGCTTCGGCGCGGGGCGTAGCGCGGGGGCGGAGCTAGCTGCGGCGCCAGACGGTGATGCCGCCTGGCTTGTCCTCGAGCACGATGCCCGCCGCGGCGAGCTCATCGCGGATCTGATCGGAACGCTTGAAGTCCTTGCCCGCACGCGCGGCCTTGCGCTCGGCAATCGCTGCTTCGATGCGTGCATCGTCCCAACCGTCGGACTGAGCCGTGGCGGCGGTCTTCGAAGCGCGGAACCACTCCTCTGCGGGCAACGCCAAAACGCCGAGCACGGCACCGATGGCGCGCAGCTCCTGTGCCAGTGCCGTGGCACGGGGAACATCTCCGGCATCGCGGGCGCGATTGATCTCGCTCGCCAGTGACTGCAACACCGCGACGGCCTCAGGCGTGTTGAAGTCGTCGTCCATCGCAGCGTGGAAGGCCTGCCAGGCGGCCGAATCATTGGCGCCGTTGTTGGATGGCGCGCTGGCTGCGACGACGGCGCCCGCTGCAGCGGCCACTGGCGGCGCCTCGAGTCCTCGCAACGCGGTGTACAAACGGCCGAGCGCCGCATCCGCCTGCTCGATCTGCGCCAAGGAATAGTTGATCGGCCCGCGGTATTGGCTGCCGATCAAAAAATACCGCAGCACTTCCGCGTGGCGCACGTGCCCGGAGGCGAGTACATCGCGGATGGTGAAGAAGTTGCCGAGCGACTTCGACATCTTCTCGTCATCGACGTTGACGAAGCCGTTATGCATCCAGAGGTTGGCGAAGTGATCGCCCGTCGCCGCGCAGGACTGCGCGATCTCGTTCTCGTGGTGCGGGAACTTCAGATCCATGCCGCCCGCGTGGATATCGAAGTGAGTGCCCAAAATCTCGGCCGACATCACCGAGCACTCGATGTGCCAGCCCGGACGCCCCTCGCCCCAGGGGGACGGCCACGAGGGCTCGCCGGGCTTGGCGCGTTTCCAGAGCACGAAATCAAGCGGATCGCGCTTGCTCTCTTCCACTTCGACCCGCGAGCCCGCGCGCAGATCAGCGAGGCGCTTGCCCGAGAGCTGCCCGTAGTTCGCAAAGCTCGACACGGAGTACATCACATCGCCATTGCCCGCCACATACGCGTGACCCTTCTCGATCAGCGTTTCAGCGAGCGCGATCATGCCGGCCACGTGCTCGGTGGCCCGCGGCTCATGATCGGGGCGCAAAATATTCAGCCGATCGTAGTCCTCGTGCATCGCCGCGATGTAGCGCGCCGTGAAGGTGTCGATGGGCTCGCCGAGCTCCGCAGCGCGACGGATGATCTTGTCGTCGATGTCGGTGATGTTGCGCACGAAGATGACGCGATACCCACGATGCGCTAGGTAACGGCGCACCACATCGAACGCGACTTTCGAGCGGGCGTGGCCGATATGGCAGAAGTCATAGACCGTATCGCCGCAGAGGTACATGCGTACCTCGCCCTCGCGAATAGGGCGCAGGAGTTCCTTTTGGCCGGTGAGCGAATTGTGGATGTGGATCGTCATGAGGCGAGTCGTTCGAGGCGTTGCAGGGCGCGGGTTGCACCCATGAGTTTGAGTAG
>CAIOCH010000408.1 GCA_903856525.1 uncultured bacterium
ATGTACGGTAGACAGGGCCTTTCCAGCCGTTCGATCTGGCTATCGAAGTCGAACTGTTCGAAGCTGTCGCGCACGGCCGCGCTGGTGCCGAGGGGTGGGCACTCTCGGCGGTGCAATCACCGCATCGCGCCGAACGCCTCCCCCGGCGCGATGTGCTCCGCCGCGGGAATCGCGTCGGGCGGCACGGCCTCGCCGCGGAAGCCGCGCACGGAGATCACGGCGAGAAGCGCTGCGAATCCGAGCGGCACGAGCGCGCGCGCCGGTGACAGCCGCGCCGGCTGGTCTCGCTGCAGCACGCACAGCACCGGCACCAGGACCAGCAGGAACGGCTCGTGGTAGCGCTGAAAGCAGTAGTAGTTCGCGGTGAGCGCGGCGGTGAACGCGAGGATCGATACGCCGAGCACCAGCCGTGCGCGCGGCGCGAGCCCGAGCAGCGCCGCGCCGAGCATCGCGGCACCGACCGGCGAGAGGACCAGCATCGCGACGCTGCTGCGCCCGAACAGGACGGGCGCGCGCTCGATCAGCCCCCACCAGCCGGAGAACCGCCCGGCGTGCAGATCCGCGGTGGTGACCGGAACCGCCGCCGCCAGCAGACCCGCGAAGGCGCACGCAAGCACGATCCCGCGGTGCTGCATCCAGGCGCGGCGGACCGCGCCGCCGAGCCACGGCAGGAACGCCAGCGAGATCACGGCGAGCTGCAGCAGGATGAATGCCGGTGTCGCGGGGTTCACAACTTGCAGTTCGTTCTGGAACCGCGGCGGCGTGAGCCCGCCCCAGTGGCCGACGAACCATCCGAGCAGCGCGAACGCAGGCACGGTGGCGAGGATCCAGGGCGCCGTGCGCAGCGCGCGATCGACCGTACCCCGCGGGCGCGGTGAACCCGCCCCGACCAGGATCCATCCGCCAACCCACACGGTCGCGGCGGCCCAGATGTGGATCTGCCGCACGCACACGAGCAGCGCCAGCAGCACCGACGCCAGCGCGAGCCGGCGTGCGCGCGGTGGATCGCCGAGTGCCAGGAACAGGATCGACACGACCAGCAGCCACGCGAGGTTGTCGGGCAGCAGCCACGCCGCCGAGCCGACCACGTAGATCGATGCGATCAGGGGAAGCGTGAATACATAGGCGAGCCCCGCTCCCGTGCGGCGGGCGATCCAGGCCGCGACCGTCGCGACGAATGCGCAGCCGACCACCATGCTCACCAGGCGCATGGCCATGGTCGACTCCGCGCCGAACTGCGCGGCCGTCGCCACGAGGATGTGGTACCCCGGCGTCGTCGCGGTGAGCGGGTTCGAGAGGTCGAACGAAGGGAACGACTCCGCCAGCGCGCGGATGAACCGCTCGTGGTACGCGGTCGAGTCGAAGGCGGCGCGGCCGTTGTTGTTGCCGCCCACGATCAGCACGAGCGCGGGCACCATGAGCGTGAGTGCCGCGAGCGCTGCCGCCCACATCGAGGCCACGGGCCCGTGGTCGTGGGCGTGGTTGCGGGCGTGCCGATCGCCGCGGACGCTCATTGCGCTCCCCCCGCGGCGCGCCGGTAGACGCGGATCTCGTGCCCGTACCAGAGCATCGCGCGCTCCTCGGCGACCTCGCGCACGAGTCCCGCCTCGGCGGCCCAGCGGTCGGCGTCCTCGATCGGCAGGTAGCGGATCCACTGCCGCGCCATGACCAGGTCGTGCATGCGGTTCATCGCCGCACGCCAGGCCGGCGCGTCGCACATGTCCTTGTACAGGAACACACCGCCCGCGCGCACGCGGGCGGCAGCCTCGAGGAAGGCCCCTCGCTGCGCCGGTCGCGGGATGTGGTGCATGACATCGATCATCGAGACGGCACCGTACTCGCCGGCGGGAAGTCCCTCCTCGACGCGCCGATGCTCGAAGCGCACCTCGACACCGGGGGCGCGGTCGCGCAGGCGATTGGCCGCCGCGCGCGCGGTGGCGATGGCGGCCGCGGACGCGTCGACTCCGTGCGCCGAGCGCACCCGCCCGGTGGCCGCGAGGCAGGCCACGAAGAGCCCGCCGCCGCAG
>CAIOCH010000409.1 GCA_903856525.1 uncultured bacterium
CGGCCGTCGTGGTTGGAGATGTCGTCCTCAGTGCCCTCCTGGCCATCGGGTCCGTTGGACACGATGTCGAACGCCTGACCCTCGATGATGGTGCTGGGAACGCGGAAGATCCACGCATTTCCCCACGCATCGTTGGGCTTGGGCTCCTTGAGGTAGGGACCGCCCCAGCGGGCCTTGTCGTCTTCCTCGGAGAGGGACTCCTTGGACCAGAGCACGGCGAGGCCCTCCTCCTCGGTGGGCCACCGCTTCATCTCCACCCGGAAGGTCTCGAGCGCACCCTCGAAGGCCTGCAGCTGCGCGCGGGCGAGCTTGAGGTCGGCCTTCTCGCTGGCTCCGAGAACATTCACCGCGACCAGACCGCCGATAGCGAGCAGGATGCCGATGACGATGAGGAGCTCGAGGATGGTGAAGCCGCGGCGAACGGAGGGACGACGGGTCTGCAGTCGCATGGTGGACTCCTGAAGGGGGAGACGGAGTCTACCGCCAACCCCCGCGGCGTTCCCGTTCTTTCGCTGCATGCGCGAGATTTTCGCCGATGCAACCGCGACTTTATGGGCCTACAGCTGCGACGACAGCTGCATCATGGGCACCACGAGCGCCAGGAAGATGAACATCACCAGCAGCGCGATGAAGAGCAGCATGGCCGGCTCCATGAGCCGCAGCAGCATGGAGAGCGTGCGGTCGATGCGCGACTCGAGCGTGTCGGCCAGGCGCACGAGCACCGACGGCAGCGTGTTGGCGCTCTCGCCCACGGCGATGATCTCGATGACGTCGTCGGCGAACAGCCCGCTGTCGGCGAGCGGCTGCGAGAGTTGCTCGCCCTGCCGCACCGACTCGCTGGCGCGGTCGAGCGCGCGGGAGAGCACGGGATTGCCCGCGGAGTCGCGCGCGATCTCGATGGCCTGCAGCATGGGAATGCCGTTCTCGAGCAGCGTGCCCAGCATGCGCGCGAACCGCGCCACGGCGATGGCGGCGAAGAGCGGTCCCACGAGCGGGACGCGCAGGAGCCGCTCCGATAGCCAGTAGCGCGTATCGGGGCGGCGGAGACCCGCCCAGGCGCCGCCCACGAAACCCACCGTGAGCACCAGCGCGAGCACGGTGTGCTGCGTGAACAGCTCGCTCGCGCCGAGGAGGATGCGCGTCGCGAGCGGCAGCGTGGGCAGCTTGTCGAAGAAATCCTGGAACTTGGGCACGAAGAAGACGAGCGAGGCGATCACCACCGCGGCGCCCACGAGCAGGAGCACCACGGGGTACATGAGGTTGCCGATCACCTTGCCGCGCAGGTCGGCCTGCTGCTCGAGCAGCGTGGCGAGGCGCGCGAGCACGGGCTCGAGGAACGCGCCGCGCTCGCCGGCGCGCACCATGGCCACATGCACCGAGGCGAAGATGCGCGGATGGCGCGACATCGCGTCGGCGAGGCGCTCGCCCGCGGCGATCGAGTCGGCCACCTCACCCCAGGCCTTGGCGAGGGCGGGGTTCGACTTGCCGCGCCCGAGGAGACGCAGCGCGCGCAGCAGCGGCACGCCCGAGCGCAGCAGCTCGGCGAGCTGGCGGTAGCTCGCGGAGAGCGCGCGCACGCCCACGCGGCCGCCGGCACGGGGGGCGCCTGCCGCGGAGATGCGGATGGGCGAGAGGCCCTTGCCCGCGAGATCGCCGAGCAGCGCGGCTTCGCTCGCGGCGTCGGCGCGTCCCTTGACGCGACGGCCGGAGGCATCGCGGGCGATGTAGTCGAATGCGGGCACGGGTGCATGGTAAAGCACCGCCTGAGGAGAGGCGGTGCCGTGGTTTGGTCGATGTCGTCCGTGTTTCCGCCGCGGATCGCGGTGATCGCGACCCGTCGGACAGCGGGCGCCGTCAGCGGCGACGGCGACGCAGGAGTCCTGCGCCCGCGAGGAGTGCCAGCGCGCCGGGGGCCGGCACGGCGATCTGCTCGAACACGAGTTCCGCGGCGTAGCTCTCGCCGAGACCCGCCTCGCCGATCTCGAGGCGCATGCCCGAATGCACGATGATGCCGCCGTAGGTGGTCTCTCCACCGCCGCCGCCACCACCGCCACCCTGCTCGCCCGGCCCATCGCCTCCGCCTGAGCCACCTCCCCAGTCACCGGGGCCATCGCCCGCGAGGCCACCCTGGTTCTGCGCGAAATCGGAGAAGTTGAGCCATGCGAGGCCGTTGAGGCCGAGCGAGATGAAGCGCTGCGAGTTGAAGTGCTGGTCGCCGCTCACCGCGTCGCAGTCGGCGATGCGCGTCTTGAGCGTGGAGTCGGTCTCGCCCGTGTGCTGGGCGACGGCGCCCTGGTAGCCGGCGGAGACGGTGCCGCGCGTGAGATCGGTGCCCACCACGCGGAACAGGTCGATGTCGGCGCCGGGGCTCCAGTTGCCGTAGCTGTTGGCGCCCGTGTCACGCACGCGCACGGCCACGAGCGCCAGGTTGCCGCCCAGCTGCTGCGCGATGCCGTGGATGTCGAACGAGGTGACGGTGCGGATGCCTGCCCCGTCGAGGTGGCTCGTCACGAAGGCGCCGTAGTTGCCCGTGTAGACGATGCTCGGACGCGGCGCGACCTGCTGCACGGTGCCGAGCTGGATGGTGAGCTCGGCGTGGGCGGTGCCGGCCATGGCACATGCCGCTGCGATGCCCGAAAGGGCGCTGGCGCGAATCACTGCGCGGTTCATTTCTTGGAGTCCTTCCCCGTCGATGGCTTGCGGCTCCCCGGCGGCCCTGGACCTCGACATGGGGAGCATGGCGCCGATCGCGGCGAAGCCAAGGAAACGCTGGGAAAACCGCTGTCCGCGCGCGCGGCCCTGCACGCGTGTGCCGCCTGTGCCGCGCATGCGGCACGGCAACGGCGCGGGATGTGCGGGCTGTGCAGGCTCTGCGGCGGGCGCTACCCTCCGTGCATGCGCGTCGTGAGCCTCCTTCCCTCCGCAACCGAGCTGCTGTGCGCCGCGGGCGGCGGCGCGCTGCTCGTTGGGCGCAGCCACGAGTGCGACTTTCCCGCGGATCTCGCGCATGTGCCCGTGCTCACCCGCGCGCGCACGCACGCTGGCTCGTCCGCGGCGATCGATGCCGAGGTGAGCGCATCGCTCGCGGGTGGCGCAGGGCTGTACGAGCTCGACGAGCGGCAGCTCGCGGAGCTCGCGCCCGATGTGATCCTCACGCAGAGCCTGTGCGATGTGTGCTCGATCGACCTGCGCACGGTGGAGCGCGTGGCCGCGGGCCTTCCGCGAAGGCCGTTGATCGTGAACCTCGACCCGAAGAGCGTGTTCGACGTGTTCGACGACCTGCTGCGCGTGGGCGAGGCGGCCGGATGCGGCGAGGCCGCCGAGCGCGCGATGGTCGCGCTGCGCGCGCGCTACTGGAGCGCGGTCGACTTCGTGAACCCGTATGTGCCGGGGCCCGAGGTGCTCTTCCTCGAGTGGGCCGACCCGCCCTTCTGCGGCGGGCACTGGACGCCCGCGCTCATCGAGGCGGCGGGTGCCCGGCACGCGCTCAACGCCGCGGGCGCGAAGTCGCGGCGCATCACGCCCGAGGAGATCCTCGAGAGCGCGGCCGAGCGCGTGGTGATCTGTCCGTGTGGGTTCGACCTCGGGCGCACGCGCCTCGAGCACGGACTTCTCACGCGGACCCGCTGGTGGCCGCTGCTGCCCGCCGTGCTGGAGGCGAAGCCCGGCGCGATCGCGCTCGTCGACGGCAACCAGATGTTCAACCGCCCCGGCCCGCGGCTGGTCGACGCCTTCGAGTGGCTCGTGGGCTGGATCAACGGACGCGAGGAGCTCGTGCCCGAAGGGTTCCCCGTCGAGTACCCGGCCGTCGGATCCGACTGACCCTGCCGTTTGGGCAGACAGGATCCCGCCGCGCGTCCGCTTCGGCACTTCGGTGCGGCGCCCACCGCAGCGAAAGGCTGGCGCGCCGTTTGCATCCCGCGGCGACCATGCGATTCGACAAGTTCACCACCCTCGCCCAGGAAGCACTGTCCGCCGCGCAATCGTCCGCGAATGCGGCGGGAAACCCCGAGATCACGCCCCTGCACCTGCTGGTGGCGCTGCTTGCCGAGAAGACCTCCTCGACGGCATCGCTCCTGCAGAAGGCGGGCGTGGACCCCGCGCGCGTGCGCGATGTGACCGAGGCGGAGCTGCGGCGGCTGCCGCGCGTGCAGGGCGGAGCGACCAACAATGCCTCGCGCGAGCTCGCGGAGGTGTTCGGCGCCGCCGAGCGCGAGGCGCAGCGCATGAAGGACGCGTACACCTCGACCGAGCACCTGATGCTCGCGCTGGCGGAGGTGAAGAGCCCCGCCAAGGAGGTCCTGTCGACGCTCGGGCTCGACCGCAGGCGCGTGCTCGCGGCGGTCGAGGCGATCCGCAAGGCGTCGGGCGTGTCGAGCATCGCCGACCAGAACGCGGAGTCGAACTACGAGTCGCTGCGGAAGTACGGCATCGACCTCGTGGAGAAGGCGCAGCAGGGCAAGATCGATCCCGTGATCGGCCGCGACGAGGAGATCCGCCGCTGCATGCAGGTGCTGTCGCGGCGCACCAAGAACAACCCCGTGCTGATCGGCGAGCCCGGCGTGGGCAAGACCGCCATCGCCGAGGGCC
>CAIOCH010000410.1 GCA_903856525.1 uncultured bacterium
CCTCATCCGCGCGATTCGCTTTCGGTTCTTGGGCGACGCGTGGTTCTGGATCGGCGAGCCGTGGTTCTGGATCGGCGAGCCGTGGTTCTGGATCGGCGAGCCGTGTTCTGGATCGGCGAGCCGTCGGCGCGTGGCGGTGGTTCGGGCACTGGCGGGCGAACCACATCCGATTGCCGTCGCAGCCGCCATCGAAGGTGCCATCGGGGGTCTCGCGCGGTTCGGCCAATGCGGCTGATGTCAGATTCCGTGCTGCACTTTTCTGACAACAGATTTCCGGCGCTTCAGGACATCGTGTGGGCTGCGATCGGCCTCGGATGGAGATCCAGCCCGCCGACATGGAAGAGGGTCGCGTTCTGGAAGCGCTCGGGGTTCCGGTCCCCGCACGCCATCCACTGGATCCACACGAACGCCTGAAGACCTCCTCGTTCAGCGTCCTGCTAGATCAACCGCTCGAGCGTCTCGTTCGCCAGCATCATGCCGCGGCGTGTGAAGCGCAGCCGTGGGCCGACCCCGTCGCGTCCCAGCAGTCCCGCTGAGATCGCCTCCGAGATCACGCGCGCCCGCGCGGGCACGAGGGCGATGGCGCGCTGCTCGAGGTCGGCGGTGATCCCCTCCGCGAGCCGCAGCCCGAGCATCAGCGCCTCGCTCGCGTGGCGTGATTCGTCGGGCGGCTCGTGATCGACCACCGGCGCGCTCGCACCGTCGCCGCGCCCGAGCCAGTCGCCGAGCCGTGGCACCACCTTGAAGCGGTGCCCGGCCACGAAGCCGCTCGCGCTTGGACCAAGCGCCCACCACGGCTCGTTGCGCCAGTAGACGAGGTTGTGCCGGCATTCGCGGCCGGGGCGCGCGTAGTTCGACACCTCGTACTGCGCAAAGCCCGCGGCCTCGAGCGTGTCGCGCGTGGCCTCGTACATCTCCGCCTCCACACCGTCGTCGCACGGCTCGAACTCGCCGCGTTCGAGGCGCTTGGTCATGGCGGTGTTCTGCTCGTAGGTGAGCCCGTAGCACGAGAGGTGCTCGGGACCGATCTCGAGCGCACGCGCGAGGTCGGCGCGCCACTCGTCGAGCGTCTGCCCGGGGATCCCGAAGATCAGGTCGAGGTTGAAGTTCGCGATGCCCGCCTCGCGGAGGAAGCCCGCGGCGCGCGCGACATTCGCAGGGTCGTGCCAGCGCTCCAGCGTCTTCAGATGGCGTGGATCGAAGCTCTGCGCGCCGATCGACACGCGGTTCACGCCCGCCTCGGCCAGCACGTGCGCCTTCTCGAGGTCGATGGTCTCGGGGTTCGCCTCCACCGTCCACTCGGCATCGCGCGCCAGCGGAAACCGGCGGATCTCCGCAGTGAACACCCGCAGTTCCTCCGCCGTGAGCAGCGTCGGCGTGCCGCCGCCGATGAACACCGTGTCGATCTCCCCCTCGACGCGCCCGAGCATCCACCGCACATCGCGCGCGAGCTGCGCCAGGTAGTCGCCGCTGCGCCCCTCGCGGTCGACGAACGAGTAGAAGTCGCAGTAGTGGCACTTGTGGAAGCAGAACGGCACGTGCACGTACAGCCCACGCGCGCGGTGCAAACCCTCGGGCAGCACCGTGCCGAGCGGGGCCCCCCTCGGGGCCTCACGGTCGGACGGCTGCTCATGGATCCGAAGCGCATGCATGCGGAGAGGATAGGGCAAGCGCCGCAAGCGTCCCGAAACCCACCCGGGTCGCCACTCCGCCTCAAGCCCCCCGCCGATCGGGCCGATGCCGAGGTCGGCCGCGGGCGCTCCCGTCCGCGGAACCTCCGGAGACGTGTCCAATGCCAGGCGACGAAGTCATCCGCATCATGTGCCCCAACCTCGGCTGCCAGCGCGTGCTCGCTGTGCCCTCGAGCGCCCGCGGCAAGCTGGTGCGCTGCCGTGGCTGCGGCTCCAACATCCGCATCCCCGCCACGCGGCCCCTCGACAACGCGCCTCCGGCCACCGCTTCGGGCAACGGCAACCAGCAGCAGAAGCCAGCGGCCTGACCACACCAACGCGTTCGGCTGCCGCGCTAGACTGTGCGCTTGCAACCGCACAGCCACCATCGCACGCCCTCCCGATCCGCACAGCACGCGGCCGTCGTCGGCCTCCAGTGGGGTGACGAAGGCAAGGGCAAGATCGTCGACCTGCTCACCAGCCGCTACGACTGCATCGTGCGCTACAACGGCGGCGCCAATGCCGGCCACACCGTGCAGGTCGGGCCCGAGCGCTACGCGCTCCACCTCATCCCGTCGGGCATCCTGAGTGCCGGCAAGATCAACATCGTCGGCAACGGCGTGGTGGTCGATCCCGAGAAGCTGCTCGACGAAGTCGAGGGACTGCGCAAGCGCGGCGTACAGGTGGGCGACAACCTGCGCATCTCCGACAGGGCCCATGTGGTCATGCCCTACCACAAGGAGCAGGATGCGGCGCTCGAGGAACTCCTCGAGAAGAAGTCGGGCAAGTTGGGCGCCGGACAGATCGGCACCACGCGCCGAGGCATCGGCCCCGCCTACAGCGACAAGGTGCGCCGCTCGACGGCGCTGCGCATGGGCGATCTCCTCGACCACGCGCTCCTCCTCCGCAAGCTCGAGACCATCTGCGGCCTGCGCATGGCCGAGCTCGAGGCGCTGGGCGCGAATGTCACGCCGCTGGTGCCCCGCGAGCTCGCCGACCGCTTTGCGGCCGCCGGCGAGAAGCTGCGCCCGCACATCACCGACACCGTGTACCTGGTGCACGATGAGATCCGCGCTGGCCGCAGCGTGCTCTTCGAGGGTGCCAATGCATGCCTCCTCGACATCGATCACGGCACCTTCCCGTATGTGACCAGTTCGAACTGCTCGACGCTGGGAATCCCCTCGGGCTCGGGCGTGCCCGGGCGCATGATCCACAAGGTGTACGGCATCATGAAGGCCTACTCGACCCGTGTGGGCGGCGGGCCATTCGTGACCGAACTGCTTGATGAGACCGGCGACCGCATTCGCAAGCGCGGCCGCGAATACGGCACCACCACCGGACGCCCCCGCCGCTGCGGCTGGCTCGACCTGGTGGCGGTCAAGTACTCCGTCATGGTCTGCGGCGCCGATGCCATCGCCTGCACGCTGCTCGATGTCCTGTCGGGCTTCGACGAACTCAAGGTGTGCGTGGGCTACCGCCGCGCCGACGGCACGGTCACCGACCGCTTCATCCCCGACGCGGAGCGCATGCACGGATTCACCCCCGTGTACGAGACACTGCCCGGCTGGCAGCGCGAGCTCACCGACTGCACCGACCGCGACGACTTGCCGCGCGAGGCGCAGTCGTACCTCGCGTTCGTCGAGCAGTTCGTGGGCATTCCCGTGGAGCTGGTGAGCGTCGGACC
>CAIOCH010000411.1 GCA_903856525.1 uncultured bacterium
CCCGTGGAGCTGGTGAGCGTCGGCCCGGAGCGCACCCAGACCTTCGAGTCGCACGCGCGCTTCGCCAGCATGGCGTGATCAGCGGACCGAGCATCGCTTCATGCCGTCCGACGCCTCGCCGCTTCCCACCGACTCGCCGCTCGCACGGGTGCCCCGCGACCGATGGCCTCGGCATGTCGCGGTGATCATGGATGGCAACGGACGCTGGGCGCAGTCACGCGGCCTCCCCCGCGCCGCGGGCCACCGCGAGGGCGTGGAGACCGTCCGCCGCGTGGTCACCGAGTCGGCCCGGCTCGGGCTCGAGGCGCTCACCCTCTACTCGTTCTCAAGCGAGAACTGGAAGCGCCCTGCCGACGAGGTCGCGGCGCTCATGCTCCTGTGCTGCGAGTTCCTCCGGCTCGAGCGTCCGACCATGCTGCGGGAGAACATCCGGTTCCGGAGGATCGGACGACGGGAGGGGCTGCCACCCGAGGTGCTGGAGGAGCTCGACGCCACGGAGCGCGCCACCGCCCATGCGACGGGGCTTACCCTCTGCCTGGCATTGAATTACGGTTCTCGGACAGAGATCGCCGACGCCGCGCGCGCGCTCGCCCGCGAGGTGGCCGCCGGCCGCCGGGATCCCGAGTCGATCGACGAGGCCGCGATGGCGGGCCATCTCTACACCGCCGGCATCCCCGACCCCGACCTGCTGGTGCGAACGGCGGGCGAGATGCGCGTGTCCAACTACCTGCTGTGGCAGATCTCCTACGCGGAGCTGCACGTGACCGAGGTTCTCTGGCCCGACTTCACGCTCGCACACCTGCACGGCGCGCTCGCCGACTTCGCGTGCCGCGAGCGTCGATTCGGCGGAGTCGCGGCAGCCCACGGGCCCAAGGGCGCCTGAGACTCCGACGCGCCTGCGGGTGCCGGCAGCGAAAACCTTCGGAATCCCCTCCGCAGCCTGCGGTTGGCTTGCATTGTGGGGCGTACAGAGGATGATGCAAGGCCTGTGCGATGGCGGCGTGCGGTGTGGATCGCCCGCCTCCGAGTCTCGACCCGCGCGCTCCGCGCGAAAGGGTCGAGAACTCATCGTCGCGCGGTCACGAGGAGAGGATCACCATCCGGCGGGTGCACGGAGGGTGGGTTGTGCGTGAGCGCGGCGCCTGCAGCCGCCACGATTGAACAGAAGACGACTCATGACCAAGACCTCCACCAGTGCGACGATCCTCCTCGGGCTCTCGGTCGCGACGCTCCTTGTCGCGACGCCCGCGCAGCTCGGCAGCGACGCCGCCCGCGCGGTGAAGTTCGACGACGAACTGCGCGCGCTTGGTTTCCGCGACTCGATGCACTTCTCCGAGACCGACTGGGACATCGGCTCCGACCGTCGCTGGGAGTTCCCGCGCGTGCGCGCGGCGCAGCTCGCGGTGGGCGAGGCGCTCACCTTCGTGCTGCCCGGAGGCCGGCCCGTGGCGATCACGCTGGTCGACCGCGCGCTCATCGGCCAGGACTCGCTCTCGCTCATCTTCACCGATGCCGACCGTGGCGCCACCGCGGAGATCGTGATCCACAAGGGCCGCGTGCACGGAACGATCCGCGCGCATCTCGATGGCCGGCACGAGGCGTGGGGCTACGCGACCGCCGCGGATGGCGAGCGCTACTTCGAGCTTCCCAAGGGCAACGAGTGCGCAGGCTCGATCCGCCCCGTTGCTCCCGGCCCCGATGGCCAACCGAACGACGGGGGCATCGCCGGCGGCTGCACCGACAGCGGTGCACTGATCGATGTGCTGCTCGCGTACACGCCAGCGCTCCGCGCGGCGTACGCCGACACATCCGCGCTCGAGGCAGCGCTCTCGGCCGACATCGCCACCGCCAACGCCGCGTTCGTGAACTCGCGCATCTTCACGCGCTACCGCGTGGTGGCGTTCCATCCGCTCACCACGAATGGCTCGGGCAGCATCGGTACCGACCTCGGCGCCATCACCGATCCCGCTGACGGCGTGTGGGACGACGTGCAGCCCGCGCGCGAACTCGCGCGCGCCGACCTCGTCGCCGTCTACTCCGACTCGGGTGGCGGCGGTGTGGCGTGGCTGGGCGTCGGCAACGCCGCATTCGGCTACGCCGCGGTGGGCGGGGTGGGCGGCACGCTGCTCGCGCACGAGCTCGGACACAACATGGGCTGCTGCCACGCGATCGGTGACGGCGGCGGCTGCGAGACCGGCGGTCTCTACCCCTTCTCCAACGGCTGGCGCTTCGACGCCGCGGGCAGCACCTACCGCACGATCATGGCGTACACGCCGGGTGAGCAGATCCCCTTCTTCTCGAACCCCGACGTCACCTACATCGGCGAGCCGACGGGTGTGGCCGGCGAGACGCTTGCGAGCGCCAACAACGCCCGCACACACGGGCTCACCGCCAACATCGTGGCGAACTACCGCTGCTCCATCGGCGAGGACACCGACTGCGATGGTGACGGCATTCCCGATGACCAGGCGATCAGCGACATGCTGGTGCCCGACTGCAACCTCACGGGCATCCCCGACAGCTGCGACATCTCCATCGGCATCTCGCTCGACGCCAACGCGGACGGCATTCCCGACGAGTGCCCGCTGACGGATGTCGAGTTCACCGCCTCGGGTATCACCTCGCTCGACACGCTCGGGTCCGCGGTGTCGATTTCGGTCAAGTCGGGCGACGCGGAGCCCTACGGCATCCTCGGCGCGCCGGGCAACGACTCGGGTGCGACGAACGCGGGCCTCGCCTATCTGTTCAGCGTGGTGGGCGGCGAGCCGGTTCCGCAGGCACTCCTGCAGGCAACCACCCCCGTTGCCAACGAGTTCTTCGGCCGCGGCGTGTCGGTGTACAAGCGACCCGCCAGCGCCGTCACCCCCGTGTCACCCGCGCGCAACTTTGCGCTCGTCGGAGCCTACCGCGCCACAGAGACCGCCTCGACAGGCACCTTCCCCTCGAAGGGCGCCATCTACCTCTTCGCGCAGGAAGGCGCCATCTGGCGCCAGTTGTGGCGCTTCACCCCTCCCGCGACCGGCGGATTCGCCGCGCGCGAGAACGCGCTGTTCGGCTACTCCGTGGCCATCGGACGCAATCCCCGCGAGGGCGCCGACCAGATGATCATCGGTGCACCAGGCCACTCGAACGGCGTGGGCAAGGTGTACATCATGCGCAACTACTTCCCGTTCAACGTGGTGCCACCCGCTGAGCGTGGAGGCATCCAGTCGACGCGCCAGATCTCGACGGGGGTTGCGGGTGATCAGTACGGCTACGCCGTCGCCCTCGAGCACTTCCTGCCCGTGCTCGCGACCTCGCGCGTCATCGCCGTGGTCGGCGCACCCGGCCGCAACAACGCCAAGGGCGCCGTGTTCGTCTACGACCGCGGTCCCGTGACCTCGACCACCGGCGGCCTCGGGACCTTCCCCGTGAGCGGCATCTCGCTGGCACCCACCGGACCCGCCGCACTCAAGGAGGGTGATCGCTTCGGCTCGGCCGTCGCGATCAACGCCAACCTCGTGGCGGTGGGCGCACCCGGGGCGTTCGAAGGCCGTGGCGCCGTCTACTTCTGGGAGCGCTCGACCTCGGTCGTGAACGCGACGCTCTCGGCGTACGTCTACCGCGGCTACTTCACCGCGCCGGACGCGCTCCCGGGCGACGCACTCGGCAGCGCCATCAGCATCGCACCCGCCGCCACCGGCAGCGGATTCACCGTTGTCGTCGGTGCACCAAAGGCCGACGTCGAGACGCCCAACGGCGTCCGCCAGAACGCGGGCAAGGTCTACGTCCTCCAGAAGACCCTCGGCGAGACGGGCGCGCAGACCACCTCCGTGCGCGCGTCGTTCAACCCCGCGACGGGCGACGAGTTCGGCTACTCCTCGAGCTCGATCCGCGGCTTCTCCGTCATCGGCGCACCGTTCAGCGACATCACCGGCCTCAATTCGGGCAAGGCGCGGCTCATCACCACGCCCTGACCAGCCGCGGCAGCGTCCCAGCACCCGATCGCCCGACACCAGACCTTTCCGCGCACGCGCGGTCCTCACTCCGAGCATTCATGCGACTCCCGAGCACCATCACGATCGCCTTCGCCGCCCTCGCCGCCGCGCTGCTTGCCATCGCAGGCCGCGCGCACGCGCAGGCCGCGTGCACCAGCGCGACCAACAACTGCTTCACGGCCAACCTCCTCGCGCCGGGCTGCAACAACCCCGACTGCTGCGGGCTCGTCTGCACGGTGGAGCCCACCTGCTGCGACATCGCGTGGGACGACCTGTGCGTGGCCATCGCCACCAAGTACTGCTCCAACTGCGGCGCCGTTCCCGAGAGCTGCTTCACGCCGCACCCGACCCCTTCGTGCAGCAACGGCGCCGTCTGCCAGGCCGTCTGCAACACCCCGGGCTTCGAGTACTGCTGCAACACCAGCTGGGATGAAAACTGCGTCGCCACCGCCATCAGCGTCACCGACGAGTGCGGCGACGTGGCCGCGGGCTCCTGCCAGGTGGTGCACGAGAACCCCAACTGCAACGACCCCGTGTGCTGCGAGCAGGTCTGCAACATCGATCCCAACTGCTGCAGCGTGACCTGGGACCAGAACTGCGTCGACTGGGCCTCACGCTTCTGCTTCTCCTGCGGCAATCCCCGCGCGGGCAGCTGCTGCCACCAGAACGAGACGCCGTTCTGCAACGATCGCGTCTGCTGCGAGGCTGTGTGCGAGGTCGATCCCTTCTGCTGCGAGACCCGCTGGGACACCGTGTGCGGCCAGGTCGCCACCGACATCTGCGGCCAGTGCGAGCGCGTGTGCGGCTACACCGATCCCGCCAACCCGAACGCACGCGCCTGCCGCACCGTGCACGCGCAGCCCGGCTGCTCCGACTCGATCTGCTGCGATGCCGTCTGCTACTTCGACAGCTTCTGCTGCGCCGTGAGCTGGGACTTCACCTGTGTCGAGGCGGCCCGCGCCACCTGTGCGCTCAGCTCCGATCCCGTCATCAACGAGTTCTGCTCCACCGCCACCGGCAGCTGCTTCGTGCCCCACACGGGCGGCGGCTGCTCCGACGCGTCGTGCTGCGCGCTTGTCTGCTCGAGCGACCCGCTGTGCTGCGAGATCGGCGCCAACTGGGACGAGAACTGCGCCTCGCGTGCCGCGATCCTGTGCAACGGCTGCGGCGACATCCGCGCCGGCAGCTGCTTCACCCCGCACGGCTCCCCCGCCTGCCTCGACCGCGACTGCTGCAACGACGTGTGCGACCTCGACCCCACCTGCTGCACCTCGCAGTGGGACATCTTCTGCGTGCTCAACGCGGGCACGCTCTGCGTCGACAACGGCATCGGCTGCGGCGATCCCCGCACGCGCCCCTGCTCGGTGGCCAGCTACCTGCCCGCCTGCGAGGACGAGGCGTGCTGCCAGTCGATCTGCAACGCCGACCCAACCTGCTGCTCGCGCGCGTGGGATGAGACCTGCGCCGCCAATGCGGGCGTGACCTGCGCCGCGCCCAACGGCTGCCCCGGACCGGGCTCGCCCCTCGTGGTGCATGCCCAAGGCGGATGCTCCGATCCCGAGTGCTGCGCCGCGGTGTGCGCGGTCGATCCCATCTGCTGCAGCTTCGGCTGGAACGAGCGCTGCGTGAGCATCGCCAAGGGCATCTGCTGGAGCTTCGGCGACTGCCCCGGCGAGGAGCCCTGCGATGTCGCGCACCTGACGCCCGGCTGCGCCGACGCCACCTGCTGCTCCATCGTGTGCGATGCCGACCCGCTCTGCTGCGAGATCCAGTGGAACTCGACCTGCGTGAACGCCGCCAAGCTCCTCTGCGTGCCCCTGGCCAACTGGGACTGCCCGTGCGCGGGCAGCTGCTTCGAGGCGCATCCCGAGACCGCGGGCTGCGAGGACGAGGTGTGCTGCGCCGGCGTGTGCAACATCGATCCCCTCTGCTGCACGCAGAGCTGGGACGCGGGCTGCGCAACCATCGCCCGCACCGTTTGCTGCGGCGTGCCCGGATGCGGCGACAATTGCGCCGGCAGCTGCCTCGTGCCGCACCTGAATCCGTTCTGCGACGACCCCGCCTGCTGCGAGGCCGTGTGCCGCTTCGAACCCTACTGCTGCGAGGTGCGCTGGGATTCGTCCTGCGTCTTCGCCGCGCGAGAGACCTGCTTCGGCGGCTGCGGCCAGACCGTCTCGGGCAACTGCTTCAGCGAGCACGATGCGCCCGGCTGCGCCATCGGCGAGTGCTGCGAGCGCGTCTGCTCCAACCCCGAATTCGAGCTCTGCTGCATCAACGGCTGGGATGCGGCCTGTGCCGAGGAAGCGCGCAAGGTGTGCGCCGAGTTCCTGCCCGAGTGCGGCGACGTGGGCCTCGAGGGCTGCAATGTCCCGCATGCCAAGCCTTCCTGCGCCGACGAGAACTGCTGCAACGCCATCTGCGCCATCGACTCGTTCTGCTGCACCACGGAGTGGGATGCCACCTGCGTGCAGATGACCTACGAGACCGCCGGCTGCGAGCGCTACCAGTATGAGTGCGGCGGATCCTGTGCGGGCAGCTGCTGCGAGCCGCACCTCACGCCGTGGTGCAACGACAAGACCTGCTGCGATGCGGTGTGCATCGTCGACATCTTCTGCTGCACCACCCAGTGGGATGAGTTCTGCGCGTCCACGGCGAGGCAGAACCCCGCCTGCGACAAGATCTGCCCCGATCCGCCCTGCGGCGACCCCGATGCGGGCAACTGCTGCTTCCCGCACGACAACGCCAGCTGCAACGACCTCGCCTGCTGCGAGACGGTGTGCGACATCGATCCCGCCTGCTGCGAGACGGTGTGGGATTCGATCTGCGCCAGCATCGCCACCAGCGAGTGCAAGCTCTGCGGAGGCGGCCTCTCGTGCGGCGATCCCAAGGCAGGCAGCTGCTGCAACGAGCACCCCGAGCCCTACTGCAACGACGCAGGCTGCTGCTCCATCGTGTGCTCGTTCGACGAGACCTGCTGCATCGCGGCGTGGGACACCACCTGCGTGAAGCTGGCGCAGGCGTTCTGCGGCTGCAACTAGCCCGCGGCGCGGGTGACGACCGCCGCGGTCCGTTCGCCGCGGCGGAACGCGAACACCACGGCATCGCCGTCGGGGCGCGCCGAGAGCGCCTTCGTGAGTCCGTCGGCATCGACCGCGCGTCCGCGTACGCGCACGCTGCGCGTCCGCAATCCTTGGCGCACCAGCACCGCACGGATGGCATCCTCGCGCGCGGGGCACTCCTCGACGATCTCGAAGCTCTCGAACCACGCGGACGCGAGCGGTGACTCGGCCAGCAGAAGACCGAGTCCGCGCGCGAGTTCCCGCGCAGCACCGCCAGCCGCCTCGGTGAGCAGTTGCGCGCGTTCCAGCGCGGCGCATGGCTCGCAGAGGAATCGCCCGGGAACGATCCCGTCGGCGATGGCGATGCGATCCGCGCGCGCATCGTCGGGGACCCCCGCGATCGTGTCGATCGACGCTCCGATCCGCGTGGCCCGCGTCCACTCCGTCTGCCGCGCGAACGCGCCCGTCCACGCCACCGCCTGCACCAGCGTGCCGCGGTCCTCGATGAACTCCCATGCGATCGGGATCGTGCCGAACACCCGCCGATCGACGCCCGGCGAGAACTTGATCGCCGCCGCGCGCGTCTCCTGCAGGGCGCGTTCGATCCA
>CAIOCH010000412.1 GCA_903856525.1 uncultured bacterium
CCGTTCCGAAGCCGCATGAAGCCCGACCCCACACCGCGACGCACAGCCCGACCCCGAACCCGGCGCAAGGACCATGTCGGCCTCCCGATCGCCCCCATCGGGACCGGCGCCGCATCGGAGGGCTTCCGCGCGCCGTTGCGCCGGTTCATGACCCACCTGCGCACCGAGTGCGGCCTCGCCGCGGCCAGCATCGCCGCCTACGGGCGCGACCTCGACGACGCGATCGAGTTCCTCGAGGCGCGCGGCGTGAAGGACCCCACCGCGGTCACGCCCAACCACCTCGCCGAGCACGCGAACTTCCTCAACAGCGCCGACGGGCGCGACCTCGAGGCCAGCTCCGCGCGGCGGCACCTGTCGAGCGTGAGCATGTTCTTCCGCTTCCTCAACGCGGTGGGGATCATCCCGACCAACCCCGCGGGCCTGCTCGAGCGCCCGAAGAAGGGCTTCACCATCCCGAAGACGGTCTCGGCCTCCGACATGCGCCGCCTCGTCGAGGCGCCCACGCCCGACCACGGCGAACTCTGGGTCCGCGACCGCGCCATCCTCGAGGTGATGTACGCCGCCGGACTGCGGGCGAGCGAGGTCGGCTCGGTCCGCGTGAACAACTGGCATCCGCAGCTGTCGACCCTGATGGTGACCGGCAAGGGCAACAAGCAGCGCCTCGTGCCGGTCGGCGTGCCGGCCGCGCGCGCGCTCACCCGCTGGATGGAGACCCTGCGCGCCGACATCGTCAAGGGCGACGAGGTCCGCGCCGACCACCGCCTGTTCGTCTCCAACCGCGGCAGGCCGCTCGAGCGCGTGGCGGTCTGGGCGCTGGTCAAGAAGTACGCCGCCGTCGCCGGCCTGCACAAGGTCCACCCCCACAAGCTGCGCCACAGCTTCGCAACCGACCTCCTGCGCGGCGGATGCGACCTGCGCACCGTGCAGGAGTTCCTCGGGCACGCGAGCGTGGTCACCACCCAGATCTACACCCACGTCGACGACACCCGGCGCCGCGACACCGTGGCCCGCTTCCATCCCCGGTTCAACCACTGACCCGCCCGCGGCCGCCGCTACCCTCACCACCCATGTCGCAGAACGATCCCTGCATCCTCGTCATCTTCGGCGCCTCCGGCGACCTCACCTCGCGCAAGCTCATCCCGGCGATGTACGAGATGCACGCGATGGGGCAGCTGCATCCGTCGACGGCGATCCTCGGCGTCTCGCGCACCGCGAAGTCCGACGACCAGTGGCGCGACGAGCTCGAGCCGTGGGTGCGCCAGCAGGCGAAGGGCTTCGACCCCGCCAAGTGGACCGAGTTCGCCCGCCGCGTGCACTACTTCGCCGGCGACGCGGTCAAGCCCGACTGCTACCCCGCGCTCGAGGCGCGCCTCGGCGAGCTCGCGCAGCAGAAGGGCACGCGCGGCAACCTGCTCTTCTTCATGTCGGTGGCCGAGAGCCTCTACGAGCCGATCGTCGAGCAGATCGACGCCGCGGGGCTCGTGGTCGAGGGCAAGCGCTGGTGCTCGATCGACCCGAATGCGAAGAGCTGGCAGCGCATCATCGTCGAGAAGCCGTTCGGTCACGACGCGGTCAGCGCCGCGAGCCTGAACCGCACCCTCGGCCGCGCCTTCGAGGAGGAGTCGATCTACCGCATCGACCACTACCTCGGCAAGGAGCTCGTGCAGTCGCTGCTGGTGCTGCGCTTCGCCAACTCCATCTTCGAGCCGGTGTGGAACTGGCAGTACATCGACCATGTGCAGATCACCGCGGCCGAGACCGTGTCGGTCGGCCAGCGCACCGCGTTCTACGACCAGACCGGTGCCATCCGCGACATGATCCAGTCGCACCTGTTCCAGGTGATGGCGTTCGTCGCGATGGAGCCGCCGAGCCTCTACACGCCGGAGAACGTGCGCGCCGAGAAGATCAAGATCATCGACTCGATCGCGATCCCGACCGCCGACCAGGTGGCCGACTACTGCGCGCTCGGCCAGTTCGCGGCCGACGGCGCCGAGGGCGCCTACCACGAGCTCGGCGGCGTGTCGCCGACCTCGACCACCGAGACCTACGCCGCGCTCAAGTTCCACTTCGACAACTGGCGCTGGGCAGGCACGCCGTTCTACATCCGCTCGGGCAAGAAGCTGGCCGCGAAGCGCACCGAGGTCGTGGTGCAGTTCAAGCCGCCGGCCGCAAACCTCTTCCGCAAGGTCCCCGGCTTCGGCGGCGAGGCGCCCAACCGCCTCGTCATCGAGATCGCGCCCAAGGAGCGCTTCAACCTGCGCTTCGAGGTCAAGGTCCCCGGCTTCGGCCTGCGCGGCGCGAACGTGAACATGCAGCTCGACTACGCCGACCACTTCAAGGCCGAGCCCGTCGAGGCGTACGGGCCGCTCATCGTCGACGCGATGCGCGGCGACCAGACGCTCTTCAAGCACCGCATCGAGGTCGAGGGCGCGTGGAACGCGGTCATGCCGTTCCTCGACGAGCGCTCGGCCGCGGCGCGCGCAGGCATCCACGCGAACTACGCCTGCGGCTCGTGGGGGCCGGCTTCGGCCGACGAACTCCTCGCACGCGACGGACGCGCGTGGCGCAACGAGGCGTGATCGCCGCCACCGATTGCCGACGGACATTCCCTCGAACCTCCCGGAGCACCTCATGCGCCGCACCGTCCTGATCGCGATGCTCCTCCTCACGGCCCTGCTGTGCGCCGCCGCCGCGCGCGCCGACGAGCGCGACGCGCGGCTGTTCGAGCGGCTTTCCCGCCAGGTGTACGCGCTGAGCGTGGCCGAGGAGAGCGAGCGGGCGGGCGTCGCCACGGCGTTCCTCTGCGAGGAGAAGGACCTCTGCATCACCAACAGCCATGCGGTGGTGGGGGTGGGAAAGGGTGCGCGTGTCAAGCTCTATCCGCTGGTGCGTGCCGAGCGCGACGAGCGCCGGCTCGGCCCGGCGGTCATGGCCCGCGTGGAGCAGCTCGACTTCGAGGCCGACCTCGCCTACCTGCGCCTCGAGGAGCCGTCCTCCGCGGAGCCGATGCGCCTCGCCCAGGGCGAGCGCCTCGTGGGACCGGGCGAGGATGTGTGGATGCTGGGCTTTCCCGACGGGCTCGCGCTCATGTTCGCCAAGGGCATGGTCGGCGGCCATGTGCGCGATGTGAGCCTGCCGGGCGTCTCGTATCTCCTCGACATCGCCGCATCGCCGGGCAGTTCGGGTTCGCCCGTGGTCACCGCCGCGGGCGAGGTGGTGGGCGTGGTGACGCTCCTGTCCGGCGACGGCGGGGGCGCGACCTTCGCCACGGCGCTCGAGACGGCGGCGGTCCTACGCAGCCTCGCCAAGTTCCGCGGCGCCGGCGCGGGGCCGGTGCGCCTGCGCGGACTGGTCAACGAGACGATGCGCGATGCCGACACGGTCGACGCGCGCCTGCGCGCCTTCATCGACGGCGGCCGCACGCTCGTGGAGCGCGCGGGAACGCCCGAGGAGATCGCCCGCGTCCAGTTCGACTACTACGACGCCAACCGCGGGCTCCTGCCCTTCGACAGCCTCGATTCGGTCAACCGAGCCTTTCTGGCGGGCATGGAGTGGGTCGGCGTGTGCACCGCCCACCTTCTCCGCATCTCCATGCGGCAGGATCCCGACCCCGAGTCGATCGCGCGCATGGAGCGCATCACCGAACGGCGCGGCGCCGAGGTCGCGAAGTGGGAGCTCCAGCAGACGGCGCCGCTGCTCGAGGCGCTCGACGAGGAAGGTCGCACGCGCCACATCGTGCGGCGGCTCGGACTCATCGAGGAGTCGCTCCGCACGCGCCTCGACCGCGTGCAGGCGAGCGTGGACCAGACGGCGCTCGACGCCATCGCGCGCTTCGACAACCGGCAGTTCATGCAGATGATGACCGACATGTGCGTGAGCAGCGCGCTGCGCGATCTCACCGAGCCGCTGCTCGAGCAGATCGAGCGCAGCGGCGGCCGCACCATGCCCGCCGACCTGCGGCAGCTGCTCCCGCGCCTGCGCCGGCAGATGCGGCGGGCGACGGAGCTCGAGCAACTCGTTCTTCCGGACGAGTAGTGCGCCACCGAGGCGCGCGCCCGTGCGGGCCCGTTGCGCTACGCTGTCCCCATGTCCGACGGCGAGACATACGAGATCATCGACGACATGCCCGCCACGCCGCGCCTGCCAGGCCAGGTGGTGCTCAGCGAGGACGCCGACCGTGCCATCGACGCGGTCGGTATCGACATCGTCAGCCAGGCCAAGGCCTGCGTGCGCGCGTTCGGCGACTTCCACCTTGCGCTCTCGGGCGGCTCGACGCCGCTGCCGCTCTACGAGCGCATGATGATCGACCCCGCGTACCGCGAGATGCCGTGGCGCCGCACGCACCTGTGGATCGTCGACGAGCGCTGCGTGCCATTCGACCACGAGAAGTCGAACTTCCGCCAGATCAGCGAGCTCATCTGCGGACACTCCGACATCCCGCCGTCGCAGGTCCATCCGATCCACGCCTACGAGCCTGACGCCGACAGGCGCTACGAGGCCGAGCTGCGCGAGGTCCTCGGCTGGCGCGAGAAGGGCCACGACCGCCTCGA
>CAIOCH010000413.1 GCA_903856525.1 uncultured bacterium
GACTTCGCGTCGGATACCGAAGAGTCGGCGGTGGCGCGCGCGGAGGATTCCCGCACGAGTCCGGGGACCTCCAGCCGCGTGCCTGGATGCAGGTCGCCACGCGGGGCGCCCGCGCGGTCGAGGCGGTAGATCACCGTCGCCTCCGCGGCGGCGTCGGCCCAGGGATAGCGTTGCCGCGCGAGACGGACGGCGGTGTCGCGGGCGTTCTCGTCGGGCTTGAACAGCGCGTGCTTCGCGCGCGCCTCCTCGGCGCCGGCGGCATCACCGAGCGCTTCGCGAGCACGGTTCACCAGCCACCAGGCCTGCGCCTGCTCGGGGTCGACCGCCAGCGAACGCTCGAGCACCTCGCGCGCCTGCGCCGCATCGGCGGCCTCGAGGGCCGTCTCGGCGAGTTCGTTGAGCACGCGCACATCGCGCGAGAAGTCGAAACCACGCTCGCGCGCGCCCGCGAAATCGGTATCGAGCACGCGGCGGAATCCCTCGATGGCGCGGGCGAAGTTGCCGTTCTGCTTGTCGACCAGTGCCGTGAAGTAGGCGAGCGTCCACGGCGTGGCGGATCCCGCACGCCCGGCCGCCTCGAGGAAGCGCGCCGCGTCGTCGAGCCGGCCCTCGCGCACCGCGAGCCGCGCCCGCGCGAGCGCCCCGACCGCGGGCTGCAGCCGCTCGGCCTCCGCGAAGGCCTCGTCGGCCTGCCGCACCGCTCCGCGCCCCGGTACGCGGTCGGACTCGCGGAAGAGCCCGATGCCGTAGTCGTGCCAGCGCTGCCACGCGGGGATCGGGTCGACCGCGCCCTGCGCGGATCCGTGCACGCGGCCATCGCGGGCGCGCACGGGGAACACCGCTGCATCGCGCGCCAGCACCATGACCGGGAGGTCGTTGACCGCATCGGCACCGCGCACCATGCGCAGGTAGGTCGTGTCGAACTTGCGGTAGCGCACCTCGACCTCCACCTCGAGCGGCGCCGCGAGATCCGCGGGGACATCGATCGCGAGATGGGTCACATCGCCCGCCCCGGGCGGGATCTGGTTGTTGTAGAGCGGCAGGAAGATGTCCTGCGCGTTGCGCCGGTCGATGCGGTTGCCGGCGCGGTCGATCACGAACGCGTTGAACTTCCTCGCCCACGGATCGAGGTCTCCCGACGACTCGTCGAGGCCCCCGCTAACACCCACGATCTCTCCCGCGGCCCTCGCGCGGGCCCACAGCCACGCCTCGTTGGAGTCGGCGGTTCCCTGCGTGAATTCGTGCCCGATATCGAGCGTGCGCACCACGACCTCGAGCAGGTAGCTGCGTCCGGCATCGAGCACGGGCATCTCGGCGCCCACGATCCGTAGCGCGCCGTCGACCGCGCCGCCATCGCGCACTGCGAACAGATCGACGCGCAGCGTGCGCTCGTTGAACGACGCGTGCCCTGCGAGCGCCTCCGGCTCGCCGCAGACCGCGGTGTTGGCGCTGGGGAACGCGTGCGACAGGATGCTGCGCGTGCCGCTGCCATCGCGGTCGCGCGCCGCGAAATCACCGCTGGGAACGGCCTTCATGTGGCAGTCGTTGCAGCGCGTGGCGGCGCGCTCGGGCGCGTACCAGCCCAGCGCCCCGAATCCACTGCGGCCCGACAGCAGGAACGAGTCGTAGTGGTTCTGCCCACGCAGCCACTTGTAGTCGTTGACCGCCTCGGGAAGCGAGACCTTGTGGCAGGTGCCGCAGAACTCGTTCGAGCGGTGCACCTCGTCCTTGAGGAAGGTGCGCTTGTGGAACGCGGGCTTCGACTTGACGAGCTGGTCGGACACCCACGAGAGCAGCGGCGAATCGCTGAAGGCGAAGGGATAGTGCGGGCTCTCCTCGATGGTGTAGTCGGCGTTGCCGCGCGGGCTATCGATCGATGTGATGGCGTGGCACGAGGTGCAGGTGACGCTCGCGCCACCGAGCGGATCGGCCGCCGCGTCGTACGCGGGGTCGTCCCACTTGGGATCCTCGAACGCACCCGTGAAGAATGGCGCAGGATCGTGGCAACCGGCGCAGAAGCGGGCGATCTGCTCCCCGCACTCCGCACCGCGCTCGCGGGTCTCGCGCACGCTGAAGGCGTAGAACGGGTTGTTGAACGAGCTCCGCGCGTGCGCCGAGTGCGACCACGAGTGCACCACATCGGCATGGCAGGAGATGCAGTAGTCGTTGGAAAGCAGCGATCGCTCGCTCAGGAAGCCACCCGTCGCGGTCTTGGCGAGCGAGGGCTCGAAGTAGCGCGCGCCATCCTGCGGAACCTTCGGCGCAGCGTCGGGCAGGAGATGCACCGCGCCTCCGAGCGCCGCGGCCACGAGCGCCACGGCGCCCCAGCGCACGCCGACGTTCCAGCGGATCCGCCGCCCCGACAGGCGGTGCACCACGAACAGCCACGCCACCGCGAGCGGTGCGATGACATGCACCCAGTAGACGACGCCGCGCGTGCCCGGATCGAGCACCCCCAGGGTGTTGCCGCCGATCTCCACGCGCAGGAGCGCGATGCCCGTCGCGAGCAGCACGATCGCCGCCGCGAAGGTCGCGATGCCCGCCGCGATCGCCCGCGGATTGGGCCTGCCCGCGACATTGCGCCAGTGGACGACGCCGAACACGATCGTGGGCACCACGATCGCGAGCCCGAGCACGAGGTGCGCGAGGAAGTTCCACAGGTAGAACGCGTTCTGCAGCGACTGCCCGCCCCGCCACTCGAGCAGCGTGATGGTGGCGAGGTAGACGCTGTTGACCACCAGCAGCGCGAACAGCGCCAGCACCACCGCGAGCACGCGGCGGAGTCGGGGACCGACGGCGGGGCGGAAGGAGGTCATGGTGCGCTTCTGATGGACAATTCCGCCGCCACGGTACCCAGACGACCTCGATTTCGGAAGGGGAACTCCGGGATCAGCGCCCACCCGCCGGACGAACCCGCGTGCGCTTCATGAGCTCCGCAGCAGCGGCGTCCACGGGCTCCACCGGCAGCGGCCCCACCGTCTCGCCATCACGCGTGAAGAGGTCCATGTCCTTGCACCAGCCGCGCACATCGAGCACATAGCGGCGCGAGGTTGCGGGAGCGGCGCGCTCGGCGGGCGGCGCGAATGCGAGCATGACCTCCTCGCCCGGACCGAAGACCACGGCTGCGCCGTCCTCGCGGAGCAGCAGGTCGCGCACATCGCCGAAGGAGGTGTAGAGGCCGCGCTGGAAGCGGCAATCCCACAGGGGAAGCGGCTCCGAGTGATCGTAGAACGGCTGCTTCTGCGGCCCGGTGCTGCGTCGTGCAAAGCCGGGGGCGGCGAGCCGCGCGTCACGCAGCGTGCAGTCGAGTGGCGCGTGCGGCAGCTGCTCGCGCGCCACCAGCCGCACGCTGTCGAAGTAGATCTCCATGTTGGTGCGCATGCGCAGGGCCGTGGCGCCGATGGGGAGCTTGTCGCGCGGAATCGGCAGCGCCATGCGGCGCGGCATGCCCGCGGGGTAGCCCCACTCGGCCACGAGTTCGATCCACTGGCCGTCGGGACCACGCGCCTCGAGGCCGGGGGCGCGGAAGCGCGCGCCCGCCTGCCATGCTGCAAACATGGTCTGGCAGTACGGGTACTCGATCCACCCGTCGATGACGAGCCATGGATCGGCGATGGAGTCGAGCTGCACATCGAAGGCGAGCTCGATCACCTGCTCGCCGGCAAGCCTACCGATGAAGCGTCGGTCGACCGGACCAGGATCGAGCGCAAGCTGGTCGGCCTGCGTCAGGGTGGCGTTGCCGAGCGGGAGCCATTCGCTGTTCCACGCGACGATCTCGCCCGTGGGCGCAGCGCCGCCGATGCCCATGCGCTCGTCGGGCGCGATGTCCCAACCCGTAGGCAGGTCAACGGCGCGCAGGCGCACGCGGTCGAGGCCGCAGGATTCCTCCATGGGCTCGGAGAGCGACAGCACGAGATCGCCTTCGGGCGTCGAACCGCCTGCCTTCGGCACGAGCGAATCGCGTGGAAGCACGAAGCTCTCCCACATGCGCGGCTCGTGGTAGACGCCCGGCTCGAGCAGGTAGCCGACGCCACCCACGCCCAGGAGATCGCTCACGAAGCGATGTTCGCTCCCGTTCCACGCGAAGAGCACGGGGCACGAGGAGATCTGCCGCTGCGTCTCGGTGATCCGGTGGAGCGTGCCCGCCGCGAGGTCGATCTCCGACTGGAACACTCCGTCGGACCACTCGATCTCCACGATGTCGGCCTTGGCGAAGGGCCCGACCCCCACGGCGACCGGCGCGAGCGACTGCCCACGCCCCGTGGTGTTGCGGAAGGTCTCGCCGCCGAACCACTCGGAGCCAACGCGCACCGCGAAGGATGTTCCGATGCCGCTCTCGTTCGATCGCATCGACTGCGAGGGATCGCTGCGGCCCGTGAACGCGAGCGCCACGAAGGGACCACGCGCGGGGCCGGGCGCCCACAGCAGCGGCGGCTCGCCCGCGCGCAGCGTGAGGAGGTGCGCGCCGCGTGCGGGCGCCAGCATGGCCAGCTGCGTGCGCAGCGCGTTGGCGGGCACGGCGAACTCCTGCACCAGCCGCGCGCTCTCGTCGTGCAGGGCGATGCGGTCGGTGCCGAAGAGGAAGAGGTCCTGGTGTCCGTCACCCGTCGCATCGGCCACGCCGAGCTCGATGCCGCGCGTGGGCGCGATGACTTCGTGACGCGTGGGCAGCCGCAGGTACGTTGCCGTCGCGAACACCGCGCGACGCAGCGGAAGATCGGCGATCTCCACGATCGCGGCCGCACTTGCCTGGTCGTCGAGCTGCTGGCGCGAGATGCCGGGCACCTCGCCTTCGCGCCACTTCCACAGGCGGTCGTTCACGAACAGCTGGTGCGGCGGTGCGTCGTTGAGCACGAGGATGTCGGCATCGCGGTCGTAGTCGAAGTCGCCGACCAACACCGAACTCGCGCCGCGGCCGCCGGTCGCGAGCCCCGCCTCCTCGCCGATGGAGCGGAAGGCGCCGGCGCCGGTGTTGGCGAGGAGCGCGTTGGCCTCCTCGCGGTAGACGAGGAAGATGTCGAGGTCGCCGTCGTGGTCGAGGTCGGCGAGCGCGCCGTCCGCGCAGGGGCCGCCAGGGCCGCCCGCGAGCCACTCGGCGGTCGCGTCACGGAACGAACCGTCGTCCGCCTGCAGCGCCAGCAGGTTGGTGCCGGAGCGGCAGAGATACGCGTCGACGCGGCCGTTGCCGTCGATATCGCCGAAGAGGATCGACTGCACGCGCCCTCCGCCGAGCGCGGCGAGCGGGTGCTCGGGCTGCGCCTCGAAGGATCCGTCGGCGCGGGCCCGCAGCACCAGCGTGCGCGACTCGAGCGCGCCATCGGCGTTCTTCGCCTGGACGCCGCGCATGATCACGATGTCGAGCAAGCCGTCGTGGTCGATGTCGACCGTAGTCGCGTGCTGCCCGGCGTCGGAGGACCAGCGCACCGCGGTGTCGCCGGAGAGTGCAATGGGCGCGGGATCGAGGAACACGGGGCCCGACGGTGGCGCGTACGCCCCGCGCGCGGGATCATCGAGCACCACCGCCAGGCCGAGATCACCCATGCGCGTGTACTTGAACTCGACGTTGCGCGCCCGCGGATTCTCGGTGAGTTTCTCGAACACGGCGAGGGCGCGCTCGGCGCGGGCGTCCTGGCCCAGCCGCTGCGCGCAGCGCTGGACACCGAGCTCGGCGCTCTTCATGAACGGATCGCGCTCGGCAGCGCGCTCGTACCACACGAGTGCCTTGGCGAGCTCGCCCACCTGCTCCAGCGCCTGGCCGGCGAAGTAGCAGGCGTGCGGATCGGTCGAGCGGGCCTCCGCCACCTCGAGGAAATGCGGCACGGCCTCGGCCGCGCGCCCGAGATAGAGCTCGCACAAGGCGATGCAGTACCGCGCACGCAGCTCCAGCTCGCGCGGCGGCTTCGACTGCAGGAAGGCACGCAGCTGGTTGATCGCGTCGTCCTGGGCGCCCTCGCGCGACTGGTTGAGCGTGGCGATCGCCAGGTTGAGGCGGGCTTCGTCAGGCGCATCGGGCGCGCCGGCGATCGCGGTGAACGCTGTGGCCGCCTCCTCGAACTCGAAGCGTCCCATGAGTCCGACCGCGCGGTTCATCGACGCGACGGTCTCCGGCGAGTGGCTCCGCGCCGAGGCGCCGGCGGACTGCTGCGTCCGCGCGTCGTCACCGGAGCACCCCCCCGCCAACGCGCATGCAGCGGCCACGAACAGGCCCGACAGCGTTCTGCGAACAGGAAACCGGACGGCGTGCTGATCCGACATGTCGGGAAGATACGCGCACCACGCCCACGGCGCGCGCAGGCGCGTCGAAGCGCGCGGGGAATTCACCCTGCGCGACGCGGACGAGGAGATTCACCCTCCGTGCGGTGCGCGCAGCGCGTCCAGGCGCTGCTTGGCCGCGGCGATGCGCGCCTCGTTCGACGCAATGGTGGGCGCCTGCACGCCCGCGGGCGCGAACTGCGCGCGGGATGCGTACGGGTGCACCTCCGCACGGTAGTGCGCCCGCATGTCGTGGCCGCGGCGGCGCTCGCGCGCGTCGCGCAGCGCCGCGAGATCGATGGGCGCGACCACGACCTTCTCGCCCGGACCGGGATCGGCCTGCGCGAGGATCCGGCCGTCGAAGTCGACCGCCATCGAGCCACCGGGCCAGGAGAACGGCGGATAGCCCTCGAAGGTCGCACCCTGGTTGCAGGCGAGGACGAACGCGGTGTTCTCGATCGCGCGCGCGCGGTTGATCGTGGTCCACCAGTCCATCGGGGCGGTCGCGCCCCACGGATCCATGTAGGCGCTCACGCGCACGAGGACCTCCGCGCCGTTGAATGCGAGCTGTCGGATCGACTCGGGAAAGAGCCAGTCGTAGCAGATCGCACAGCCGATGCGGCCGATCTCGGTGTCGGCGACCGGGAACGGTTCATCGGGATACTTCGGGAAATCATGCGGGCTGGCGTGAACCTCCCAGGGAATCCACGGGTTGACCTTGCGGTACTTGGCGACGATCCCGTCGGGGCCGATCAGGCACGTCGTGTTGAAGACGGCACCGGGAAAGCGCGCGTCGCGCTCGATGAAGGTGCCGGTCTGCACGAAGCAGCCGGTCTTGCGGGCGAAGCGCGTGTAGGCGTCGGTGTGGTCGTTGGGGAGTTCGACCGCGAGGTGCTCGAGCAATTCCTCGACGGTGAAGTAGACGGGCGCCGCGTGGGCGAACTCGGGGAACGCGACCAGTCGGACATCGAAGAACGGCGCGTAGCCGGCGACGGTCTGCTCGGCCATCGCGATCATGCGCGCCACGCGCGCGGGGATCTCGGCGCGGGTCCTCGGGTTCTCGAACGCGGTCTGGATCGCGGCCGCGTGGTAGCGCTCGACGGTGGATTTCGCCATGTGCGCAGACTACGGAGGTCCGACAAAGTTCGCCATCGCGGCGTTCGGCGCGACTTCGGCGCCGAATCCTGCAATTGCGCTCCCGCACGGGCCGTTTCCGCGGTCATGATGCACCCGATGCCATCGATCCGCGGAGCACATCGATTCCCGCACGTTCCCGCAGCGCGCCGCGTGATCCTCGGCGTGATCGCAGCGGTGCTGTGCTGCTGCATCGGCTCGCGCGCGAGCGCCCAATGGACGACCGCGCCGCTGAGCGCCCCCGGCCTCGAATACCGACTGTTTCCGAGCGCAGCCGCAGGGACGACCGTCAGTTTCCACGTCTATCTCCCGCCCGCGTACGCCAACCAGCCGAACCGGCGGTTTCCCGTCCTCTACTGGCTGCATGGCTCGGGCGATCCGCTCGGCGGGATCCTGCAGGCCACGAGCTTCTTCAGCTCCGCCATGGGCCAGGGCCGGATCCCGCCCATGCTCATCGTCTTCCCGAACGGCATGAACTACAGCATGTGGTGCAACTCGAGGAACGGCGTCGTCCCCATGGAGACGGTGGTGCTCGACGACCTGATCCCGCACGTCGACGCGACCTTCCGCACCATCGCGCGACGGAACGGCCGCATCGTCGACGGCTTCAGCATGGGCGGCGCGGGCGCGGGCAGGCTTGGTTTCCGAAGGCCCGACCTGTTCGCGGGCATCTCGATGCTCGGCGCGGGGCCCATCCAGACCGACTTCCTCGACGAGCCGCCGGGCAGCGCCATCCCGCCCAAGCAGCGGCTGGCGATCTACGAGATGGTGTGGGGAAGCGATCCGCTCTACTACCTCTCGCAGAATCCGCGGACGATCGTGACCGATCGAGCCGAGGCCGTCGTCGCCGCGCAGATCCGTGTCCGCCAGGGGATCGGATCGCTCGACACGCTGCTCACCATGAACCAGGAGTTCGACGCGCTGCTCACCGGGCTCGGCGTGCCGCACAGCCTCACCGTGCTGCCGGGACTCGATCACAACGCGGGCGCGGTGCTCAACACACTCGGCCAGGCCAACTGGGACTTCTACAACTCGGCGCTCGCGATCCCCTGCCGGCTTGCAGCCGACATCGACTGCAGCGGCGCGGTGAATGGAGCGGATCTCGCGGCGATCCTCGCGAACTGGGGCCCAGGCCACGGTCCCGAGGATCTCGATGGCGACGGCCTCGTCGGAGGAAGCGACATCGCGCAGCTCCTGTCGAACTGGGGACCGGTTCCCTGATCGCGGGCCTCGGCCGTCGGGCCGCTACGCCCGCTCGTCGATCCACGCCTGCTGGATGGCCTCGAGGATGCGCTCGTTGCACGGATGACCCGGCTGCTCGGCGAACCCCGGGAGCGCCTGCACGAGCGACTTCAGTCGCGGAAACGACACGGTTTCCGGGTCGATATCGGAATGGATATCGGTGAGCGTCTCGGCGATCCGCTGGACATCGAGCCAGTGCATCGCGCCGCTCAGTGGGGGATTTCCTTGACCGCGTTGCGGTTCCACGCGGGAACCCGCACGACGATGGGGACGCGCTTGCCCTCGCCGAGATCCTTGAGCTCGCACTGGCAGGAAAGCCGCGAGGTGCGCTTGATGCCGGGCGCCTCCTCCACGCGGTCCTCCTCGTCCTCGCTCGCCTCGTTCACCTGCGATGCCCCCTGCTCGAGGTACACGTGGCAGGTGGAGCAGGCGCACACGCCTCCGCACGCGTGCTCGATGTTGATGCCGTTGTCCATGGCCACCTCGAGCAGCGACTCGTGCTCGCCGCCCATGACATGCCACTCGCGCTGTGCGGTGCCGGTGAGGCCCTCCGGATCCTCGAGGACGAAGGTGACGGGGATGACCGGCGGTCCGTGGTGATGGCTGTCGTCGCGCTTGAGGTGCATGGCAGGCTCGCAGGATCCGCGGGACTTCCGCGGGAGCGGGATGATAGCCGTTGGGCACGCCGCCGCCTTTGGTCCGCACGGCGGCCGCTATGCTGCGTCTGCGCCCCCCGGGCTGGCGCGAAGGAGCGGCGACCGTGGGCACCGAGGCGAACGCACTTGTCCAGCTGTTGCGGCGGGAACTCGATGGCACGCATCCGCTCGTGCTCGTCGAGACCGACGACGAGGCCGAGCTGCGCGCGGCGATCTTCGCCGCCGTCGACGCGGGAGCGGAACTCCGCCACTGGTCCGCCGTGCAGGGACTGGCGCCGGCGCGGATCCAGGGGGCCGCGATCGCCGACACCAGCGACGCACTCGCCGCACTGCTCTGGCTCCCCACGCAGGCGCGCTACGAGCGCAGCGTGACCGTCTTCTACGACCTGTGCGCGCATCTCGACAACCCGCGCGCCGTGCGCGCGCTCAAGGAAGCCGCCATGTGGGCGCGCGGGCTGTTCGGGACGATCGTGCTCGTGGAGCAGCACGCGAAGGTGCCCGACGCGATGGCGAACGAGGTGCACCGCGTTTCGCTGCCCATGCCCGACGCGGAGGAACTGGCGGAGATCGTGAAGTCCGCGGTGCGCGAGGTCTCGCGCACGCGGCGCATCGAGGCGGCCATCAAGCGCTCCACGCTGGAGGCGATCGCGCGCACGCTGCGCGGACTGAGCCGCAGGCAGGCGATGCGCGTGATCACGGGTGCGGTCACGCAGGACGACCGCTTCAACGACGACGACCTCGAGCAGGTGATGCTGCACAAGCGCAACGCCTGCGCCGACCTCGACGGCGTGCTCGAATTCGTGCAGGCGCCGGTGTCGATGGACCGGATCGGCGGGCTGGCCCGCCTGAAGTCGTGGCTCGAGGACCGTCATCTCGGGGAGGCGCACGAAGCGGAGAAGTTCGGCCTCTCGCTGCCCCGCGGCATGCTGCTGCTGGGCGTGCAGGGCGCGGGAAAGAGCCTCGCGGCCAAGGCGGTGGCAACGGCGTGGCGCGTGCCGCTGCTGCGGCTCGACGCGGGGGCGCTCTTCGACAAGTTCATCGGCGAGAGCGAGCGCAAGCTGCGTGCATCGCTGGAGCAGGCCGACCGCATGGCGCCCGCGGTGCTGTGGATCGACGAGATCGAGAAGGGTTTCGCGGGCGCGAGCTCGCACTCGACCGACGGCGGACTGTCGCGGCGGATGTTCGGCACGCTGCTCACCTGGATGCAGGAGCGACGCTCCGCGACCTTCATGGTCGCCACGGCCAACGACATCACGGCGCTGCCGCCCGAGCTCCTGCGCAAGGGGCGGTTCGACGAGATCTTCTTCGTGGACCTGCCGACGGAGGCGGTGCGCAGGACGATCCTGGAGATCCATCTCTCGGCGCGCCGGCGCGATCCGAAGGCGTTCGACCTGACGCTGCTGGCGCGGGCGAGCGATGGATACAGCGGCGCGGAGATCGAGGCGGCGATCGAGAGCGCCCTGCGCACGGCGTTCGGCGATGGGCGGCGGGAACTCGGGACCGCCGACATCGAGCAGGCGCTGCGCGCGAGTCCCCCGCTCTCGGTGGTGATGGCGGACCGCATCGCGGCCCTGCGCGCGTGGGCGGCGCATCGCTGCGTGCCGGCGGATTGACGCGCGGCGCCGGGCGGACGCGAGGCGGTGGGGCTGCTACCCTTGCGGTTCTCCGCGGTGATTCGACCGGAATCGTCGCGGGAGGTGAATCCGCGCCGACAACCGCAGCCGGCCGCGGAGGCCCAGCAGACGACACGCGGATGACACGCCGATGACCCACCCCGATGCAGAACCGCTCCGCCCGCTTGGACTCACGAGCCGTGAGTTCGTGGAGGCATCGCGCAGCCGCGGACGGCCCGGAGCGGCACGCGACGAGTACAAGGCCCTGTTCCGCGAGGGACGCGTCCCGGTCGGATGCGAGGTCGCCGACTATCCCGTGACTGCGACGCTCGTGGAGGGAGCGACCGCCAAGTTCGTGCTGAGGCTCACCGATTCCGGATGGGACGGCCTTGAGACGGAGAGCGTGCTCATTCCCATGCCCAGGGCGACGGGCACGACCACGACACTCTGCGTGTCCAGCCAGGTGGGCTGCGCGATGGGCTGTCGTTTCTGCGAGACCGCGCAGATGGGGCTGATCCGCAACCTGCGCGCCGATCACATCGTGCACCAGTGGTTCGCGGCCACGCACCGCGTGCAGCGCGCGCCGAACGGCGCGCCAGGAACCGCGACGGACACCGTGAAGGACCCACAGGCGCGAAGCACCGTGGAGAAGCCCGAGGCGCGAAGCGCCGTCGAGAACCCCGAGGCGCGAAGCGCCGTCAAAAACATCGTGTTCATGGGCATGGGCGAGCCCACCGACAACATCGACGAGGTCATCCAGGCCATCCGCGTGCTCACCGACCACGACGGCGCCACGGTGCCGGCGTCGAACATCGCCATCTCGACCGTGGGAAACCCCGCCGGGATCGAGAGAATCGGTGCGCTTGTGCGCGAGAACGGATTCCACCGCCTCAACCTCGCGCTGTCGCTCAACGCGCCGAACGACGAGATCCGCTCGCAGATCATGCCCGTGAACAAGGCCTGGCCCATGGCGATGCTCAAGGAGGCGCTGCTCGCGTTCCCGCGGTTCTCGCAGGCCGCGTTCTGCGTGGAGTATGTGCTCATTCCCGGCGTGAACGACCGCGACGAGCACTGCGACGAGGTGTGCGCGTTCCTGCGCGACGTGCGCTGCTCGCTCAATGTGATCCCCTACAACCCGCGCCGCAACTCGCCGTGGCCTGCGCCCGACGAGCGCGAGGTCGACCGCTTCATCGCGCGCGCCGTCGCCAATGGGCAGTTCACCAAGCGCCGCGGAACCAAAGGCCGCAATGTGATGGCCGCGTGCGGGCAACTCGGCAACGAGCGGATCCGCAACCGACGCGTGGTGTGCGACGATGGCGGCAGCGCACCCGTGTCGCTCGGCATTCCGCAGCGGGAAGCTCGGCGGGATCCGTGAGCGGATCCGCGAATCCGCAGGACCGCGGAAGGATCGAGCACGACGCGGCACCGCGGGCCGGCTCGAGCAAGGCGCGGTTCGCCCGCTACCGGGCCGAACTCGCCCGCCGTGCGCACAAGGGAGCCGAGGATGCGCGGGGGCGCCCCAAGGGTGCGCTTCACCGTGGGTTCGGCGAGTTGTTCCGCGCCTATCTCGGACTGCTCGGGCCCTACCGTCGGCCCCTTGTGACTGCGTTCGCGTCCCTGGCGGTGGCGACGGGCCTGGCGCTCGTTCCCCCTGCCGGCATCAAGATCGCCATCGACAGCGTGTTCGGCGACACGCCGGTGCCCGCGTGGTTCGCGCGCATCGCACCTTCGGCACTCGACCTGACCGACCGCAACCAGGTGCTCGCGCTCATCGCCGGCCTCACGCTGGCCACGATCGCGGTCAAGGTCAGCATCGGCGTGCTCGGTCGCAACCGCGCGACGGTGGTGGCCAAGCGCCTGCAGGTATCGCTGCGCCGGAAGGCCTTCGCCAAGGCGATCCACCTGCCGCTCGCCCGCGTGCACGCGCTCAAGGCGGGCGGCGTGGCGAGCCTGATCCGCGAGGACGCCGGCGCTGCGGGCGAGCTTCTCTTCGGCCTTCTCTACAACCCGTTCCGCGCGGTGATCCAGCTCACGGGCAGCCTGGTGATCCTCGCGTTCACCGACTGGCGGCTGCTTGTCGGTGCGGTTGTCCTCCTGCCCATGGTGTGGTTCAGCCACCGCACCTGGATCGGGCGCATACGGCCCATCTACCGCGATCTCAAGAAGGTGCGCGACGAGATCGACGGGCATGCGGCCGAGACCTTCAGCGGGATCCGCGTGGTGCGCGGATTCGCGCGGGAACGCGCCGAAAGCGCCCGTTTCGCCCGCGGCACCAACCTGCAGGCGCGCACGGAGATCCTCGTGTGGTGGTGGTCGCGCGGCGTGGAGATCGCGTGGGAGCTCTTCATTCCCGCGGCGACCGCGGCGCTGCTCTGGTACGGCGGCACGCAGGTGGTCGCGGGACGGCTCACGGCGGGCGATCTCGTGATGTTCCTCACCTATGTCACGCTGCTGCTCGGCCCGCTCGAGGTACTCGCGAACACCGCGACCAGCCTGCAGACGAGCCTCGCGAGCCTCGACCGCACGCTCGATCTGCTCGGAGAGCCTGACGAATTCGCGGATTCCGCCGCCCGAGGGACGCTCACCCCCGCGCCCTCGCAGGTGCGCGGCGACATCGCGTTCGAGGGCGTGGGATTCCGCTACCCGGGCTCGGATCGCGTGGTGCTCGCGGATGTGGGCTTCCGCGCGCCGGCCGGCACGATGGTGGCGCTCGTCGGGCATTCCGGCGCGGGAAAGACGACGCTCTCGAACCTGGTCGCGCGCTTCCACGATCCGAGCGAGGGACGCATCACGCTCGATGGTTCGGACATCCGCGACATCGCGCTTGGCAGCTACCGGCGGCTGCTCGGGATCGTGGAGCAGGATGTCTTCCTGTTCGACGGCACGATCCGCGAGAACATCGCCTACGCGCGTCCCGATGCGGACGACGCGGAGATCCTTCGCGCCGCGCAGGTCGCGCGCGCGGATGTGTTCATCGACAAGCTCGATGCCAAGTTCGACACGCGGATCGGCGAACGCGGCGTCAAGCTGTCGGGCGGTGAACGCCAGCGTCTGGCGCTCGCCCGCGCCGTCCTCGCGGATCCGCGCATCCTCATCCTCGATGAGGCCACGAGCAACCTCGACACGGAAAGCGAACGCCACATCCAGGCGGCGCTGCGGGAGATCCTGCGCGGACGCACGAGCTTCGTGATCGCCCACCGCCTGAGCACCATCCAGGAGGCGGATCTCATCCTCGTGATGGAGGACGGCCGCGTGGTCGAGCGCGGCACGCACGACGAGCTCATGCGATCCAGCGGTCGCTACGCGAACATGGTCGTGCTCCAGACCGACACACGCCGCGAACGCGAACCCCCATCCACCGGTACCTGATCCGCCGTCGGGACCCGGCGGTGCCGACCCGTCCGTGTCCGAGACCCGTCGGTGCCCGACACGTGCCAGTCGGTGCCAGTGAGTGCACGACACGTGCCAGTCACCGGATCTCC
>CAIOCH010000414.1 GCA_903856525.1 uncultured bacterium
CCCGGGCAGCACTGCTGCCTGATCGCCGAGCTGGTGCAGGGCGAGGGCGGCTTCAACACCGCGCCGCGCGAGTTCTTCGTGGCGCTGTTCGAGGCCGCTCGCAAGGCGGGCATTCCCGTCTGGGACGACGAGGTCCAGAGCTTTGGCCGCACGGAGAGCATGTTCTGCTTCGAGCGGCTCGATCTGGGCGAGTACATCGATGTCGTGACCGTCGGCAAGATCACCCAGGCCTGCGCGTGCCTGTACACCGCGGACTTCAATCCGAAGGCGGGTCTCTTGTCGGGCACCTTCGCCGCATCGACGAGCGCGTTCGCCACGGGGCTGTCGATCCTTCGGCGCCTGCAGTCGGGCGGTTACTACGGGCCGAATGGGCGGATCGCCGGGCTCTTCGCGGCCTACAAGCAGCACGCGGACGCCTTCGTCGCCAGGCATCCGCAGTGGTTCCCGCCCGTCGTGAACTCGCTTGGCCGGACGAGCAAGACGGTGGTTGCGGGCCATGGCGGCATGATGCGACTGACGCCGTTCGGCGGAAGCCGCGAGAAGATCGGCAAACTGCTCAACAACATGTTCGAGGACGGCGTGATCGCCTTCAGCTGCGGGCACGGACCGTACCACCTGCGGTTCCTCCCACCCGTCGGCGTGATGAAGCCCGAGCAGTTCGGCCCCGTGTTCGAGATCCTGGAGAAGTCGTTCGCGCGGACGGCTTGACGCACGCATGTTCGTGATCCGCCCGGCCATCCTCGACGATCTTCCCACGCTGCTCAAGCTGGCGAAGATGGTGCACTTCATCAATCTCCCCGCCGACAAGGACCTGTTGGCGGCCAAGGTGTCGCGCAGCCGCCGCAGCTTCGCGGGCGATGTCGACGACATCCGCGAGCGCGAGTTCATGTTCGTGCTCGAGGACTCGGAGTCGAACGAGGTCGTCGGCACCTGCACGATCCTGTGCTGCGTGTCGTGGGAGGGCCGTCCGCACATCTACCTCAAGACGGGGCGGCGCTCGTTCTACAGCGAGGACCTGCAGCTCGGCCAGACGCACGTCACGCTCGAGCTCGGCACCGACACCAGCGGCCCGAGCGAGGTCGGTGGCCTGATCCTCGCGCCGGGATTCCGCGGTCGTCCCGAGCGCCTCGGCTCGCTGCTCTCGCTCATCCGCTTCCACTTCATCGGCCTGCACCGCGACCAGTTCGCCGAGCGCATACTCGCCGAGATGATGGGCCCGCTCACGCCCGACTCGGGCACGCTCCTGTGGGAGTACCTCGGCCGGCGGTTCATCAACCTCTCCTACAAGGAGGCGGATCTCTTCAGTTCGCGCTCCAAGGAGTTCCTGCTGTCGCTGTGGCCCAAGGGAGAGATCTACGCATCGCTGCTCCCGCCCGAGGCGCGTGCGCTGATCGGCAAGGTGGGCGAGGAGACGGAGCCCGCCAAGCGGATGCTCGAGAAGCAGGGCTTCAAGCACCACGGGCACGTCGACCCATTCGACGGGGGCCCGTACCTCGATGTGCGCATCGACGATGTGCCGCTGGTGAAGGCCACGGCGTCGCTGCGCGCGATCGCCGGCATACCGGCCGGCGGAGAGGGATTCGTGTCCTACAAGGGCCGCGCGGGCTTCCGCGCCAC
>CAIOCH010000415.1 GCA_903856525.1 uncultured bacterium
CCGCGAGGGAGGCATGCTCTCGGAGCTCGCCGAGCAGGCGCGTGAACTCGCGGGCACCGCCGAGTCGCGCAGCGCCGAGGCGAGCGCGGCCCTCGAGCAGGCGCAGGCGGAGTCCGATCCCGCGCGTCGCACCGAGGCAGTCAAGGAGGCCGCCGATCGCCAGGAGGCCGTGCGCGAGGAGCTCGAGGACCTCGTGTCGCTCCTCGACCGCGACCAGGACGCCTGGGTGGCCAAGCGTCGCCTCGAGGCGCTCGCCAACCGTATCCGCCAGTCGGCGCGCGAGACCGACCAGGCTGCGCGTCGCTCCAACGGCGAGACGCGCGAGCAGTTGTCGCCCGACGCCCGCGCTGAGATCGACGCACTCGCCGAGCGCCAGCAGCAGTCGGCCGAGGAGGCCGAGCAGGTGGCGCAGACACTGCGTGACCGCGCGCAGGAACTCAAGGAGGCTGATCCCCAGCAGGCGAAGGCGCTCGAGGAGGCCGCGCAGGCGATGGAGGACGGCAAGGTGCGCGAGGAGATGGAGCAGGCCTCGCGCGACGCCGAGCGCAACCGGCTCGCGCAGTCGAAGGAGGCGCAGGAGCGCGCCGCCGAGGCGCTGCAGAAGGCCGGCCAGGCGCTCGAGGAGGACCGCAAGGTGCGCGCGGAGGAGCTCGCGCGCGACCTCGAGTCGCTCGCCGATTCGATCCGCAGGCTCATCGAGCAGGCCGAGGAGGTGCGCGCCGAGGTCGACGCGATCGGCGCCGGTGGCGATGACGCCGCCGCGCAGGCCGATCGCGAGCGTGCGGCGCTCGGTGCGGGCAAGCTCTCCCAGAACACGCGCGGTGTGGCGGGCGATGCGCGCGCCTCTGGCCGCGAGGCGGCCAGGGTGGCGCGAACGCTCGATGGCGCGGCGGCGAGCCTGGGCAAGGTCGCCGGCAACCTGCGTGCCCCGCGTTACGACGCCGACGACACGGGCCTGGCCGTCGAGGCCGCGCTCAAGCAGCTCAACGACGCCCTCGACGAGGCCGAGGAGGCCGCCGAGCGCGCGGAGCAGCGCGCCGAGACGGAGAAGCGCGAGGAGCTCCTCGCCAAGTACCGCGACTTCCTCGAGCGCGAGGCGGCGATCCGTGCGTCGACAGAGAAGATCCGTCCGACCGATGGCAAGCCGCTCGCGCGCCGTGATCTCATTGAGAGCCGGCGCCTCGGCGTCGTGCAGGAGGAACTGCGCGTGGCGATCGATCTCCTCCGCAAGTCGGAGGAGGATGTGCAGTCTTCCGATGCGCTGGTGGAGATGCATGACGCGATCGACGCGGCGCTGACCGACGCCAAGGACCGGCTCGGCGAGGGCAAGCCTGTCGATGCCATCGCGCCGGTGTCCGATGCGATCGATGCGATTGCGGCCATCGTCGCCGCGCTCGATGAGGAGAACCAGAAGCAGGACGAGGACCCGTTCGGCGACGATGCGCAGGGCCAGGAAGGCCAGCAGGGCGGCGAGGGTCAGGGCGAGTCGGGTGGAACCGTGCCGCCTGCAGCGGAGATCAAGCTGCTGCGCGCCATGCAGGAGTCGCTCGCCAAGCGCACCCGCGCGCTCGCGGAGCAGGCGGAGGGGCTCGATGCAGTGGCGCGTGCCCAGGCCGTCGCCGAGCTCGCGGCGCGGCAGCAGCGCATCCTCGAGCTCGCGACCAAGATCGCCGACAAGATTCGTCCGCCAACGGGAGGTCCTGAAATGCGGCCCGACGCGCCTGCACCGGAGGGGCAGCCCGATTCAGACGGATCTGACGGCGAAAAACCGCAATCGGAAGGCGACCAGCCATGAGCGGTCGATACTGTTGGAACATGTCGTCTGACGCTTCCCGCTCGTTTGTCCGGCTGACGCGGTCGGCCGCCTGCGTGGCCACCGCCGTGGTGGTTGTCGTCGGTGGATCCGCCGATGTGCTCCTCGATGGCGGGATGTCGGCGTCCGCGGCGATGCCAACGCTGGTCGTGGCGCAGGACGCTTCTCCCAAGGAGCCGTCGAAGCCAGGACAGGCGGACACGACTGGATCCCCTTCCGGATCCTCTCCGGTATCCCCGCCTGCCGAGAAGGCGCCACCGCGGTCGCTCGACGACCTGCTGGGCGTGCCCGCCGGCGCGGAGGGCAAGTCGCCCACCGAGAGCGCCGAAGACGCCGCGCGCCGCGAGCAGGAGAAGCGTCTCGAGCGGTCGCTCAACGAGGCGTCGATGCAGGATCTCGTGCAGCGCGCGATGGACGGGATGAAGACCGCCGCCGAGCGGCTGACCGACGCGAAGGACCCGGGCCTCGGAACCCAGCGCGTGCAGGAGGACGTCGTGCGCACCCTCGACCGCCTGCTCGAGGAGGCGCAGAAGCGCCAGGGCAAGAAGTCGTCGAGCTCCAAGTCGGGATCCAAGAAGAAGCAGCCCTCCAAGCAGAACGACGGCAAGCAGGACCCATCGGAGCAGAACGGCCAGCAGCAGCGGCAGAACAGCCGTTCCGCGAGCAGCCAGTCCGACGCATCCGATCCAGGCGATGGCGAGAAGAGCGAGACACGTGACGACGGCGTCGCGGAGACTTCGGAACTCGCCGAGACCCGCATCGAATGGGGCCAGTTGCCGGAGCGTGTGCGCGAACTCGTGCTGCAGGGTCGCCGTGACCGCGTCTCCACGATCTACGAGCGGCTCACCCGCGAGTACTACCGCCGGTTGGCCGAGGAGGCGTCGCGATGATCGTCGTGCTGCAGTCGATCACCCTCGCCGCGGCACTCGCGGTGGGACAGACGCAGGATGCCGCCCCAGCCAACCCCGCTGGTGGTGGGCAGCCTGGGAACGCACCACGGGAACGGACCCCGGTCCAGCCAGGTGGTGCAACCATGACCGCACCACCGCCGCCTCAGGAAGCCGAGTCGTCCGGCGCGGAGAACGCCCCCGCCGATGCGGAGATCACCCCCGCGCTCGAGGAGGCGGTCCGTCGGGGATTCGAGTACCTGCGACGCCAGCAGAAGCCGGACGGGTCGTTCGGCGAGGGCCGCTATGGCGAGCACATCGGGGTGTCGAGCCTCTGCGGCATCGCCTACATGGCGGATGGAAACGTCCCCGGCCGCGGCGACTTCGCCGACTGCGTGCAGAAGACCCTGGACTTCGTCCTCGCGCATGCGAGCGAGACCGGCCTCCTGGTCTCCGACGAAACGCACGGCCCGATGTACGGCCATGGGTTCGCCACGCTCTTCCTCGGCGAGATCTACGGCATGAACAACCAGGACGACCGAGTGCGCGACGCGCTCGTGCGCGCGGTCCAGTTGATCGTGGCCAGCCAGAACGATGAAGGTGGATGGCGCTACAACCCCGTGCCTGCCGATGCCGATGTGTCGGTCACCATCTGCCAGATCATGGGGCTGCGCAGCGCGCGCAACGCGGGCATCAAGGTCCCCAAGTCGACCATCGACGACGCCGTCAAGTACGTGCGCGAGTGCCAGAACCCCGATGGCGGCTTCCGCTACATGCGCGATTCGGGTGGTTCCCTCTGGCCGCGCACCGCGGCGGGAGTCGCGAGCCTCTACTACGCGGGCGTGTACGAGGATGAGTCGATCGCTCGCGGCCTCGAGTACCTCCGCAAGAACGCGTTTCCGCGGGGCGGCGCTCCCGGGGGACCGATGGGTGCGGGCTTCATGCAGCCCCATTACTTCTACGGCCACTACTACGCGGTGCAGGCGATGTACCTCGCGGGTGGCGAGCACTGGCGGACCTGGTGGCCCGCCATCCGCGACGAGCTCATCGCGCGGCAGAACCCGGATGGCTCGTGGTCCGACGCGCAGAGCGGCAACGCCTACGGGACGGCGATGGCGCTCATCGTGCTGCAGATGCCCAAGCGGTACCTGCCGATCTTCCAACGCTGATCCACGCCTCGCGTCCGCTTGAAAGGACCGCACCCGACCATGCCCGTCAATCCTCCGTCGCGTCCATTGTCGTGCCGCGCACTCCGGTGGAAGCGGTTGGTGTCCACCGCCATCGCCGCCGTGGTCCTCGCGCATCCGGCGTGGGCGCAATCGCGATCGGATATGCGCGTCGACGCGCTGCTCGAGACAGGCGAGTGGCTCACAGGTGACCTCGTCGGCATCGACGTCGGTCGGTGGCGTGTGGGGGATCGCGAGGTCGCGGAACGCACCATCATCGCCTTCACCGCGTCGCAGGCCGACAACGCACGCAGCGGAACACTCGATGGGCGGATCCCCGCCGGCGCGGGCGTCCTTGAACTCTGGCAGGGACAGCAGTTGCCAGGCACGGTCAAGGTGCAGCAATCGGGCACGGTCTGGGAGCACCGTTGGATTGGTTCTGTTCCCCTCGTCATCGATCGCGTCTCCTCGCTGCGGCTCCGTGGGCGCAAGTTGCCCGAGCGACGCACGGACTCCGACGCGATCCTCCTCGCCAACGGTGATGTCGCGACGGGCTTCGTCGAGTCGCTGGGCACCGACCTGGTCTATGAACCGAGTGAGGCACCGACCGGTGAGAACCTCGAGTCGGCCCGCCGCATCACGCTCGACCGCGTCGCAGCCGTGGTGTTCGCCGCCGTCGCGTCGGATGTGGATCCGGCCGCGCGTGCCGATTCGATGCAGCTCACCACCGCCGACGGTTCGCGCGTGCTGGGCAGGAACCTGCGCTTCACGTCCGAACAGCCCGATGAGACCAAGAGCGCCTCCGCGACCGGTGGCTGGAGCTTCGAGCTCGCCGATCCCGAACTGGCCTCGGTGCGCAAGAGCGATACCTCCGACAACGCCGCCGCGAATGTGGTCGCGGGTGTGCTGCAGGCGTCCCGCCTCCGCTCGTTCGCGGTACTCGGCGAGCCGACGCTTTCCGTGCCGGACGGCTCCTTCCACTATGGATTCGAACGGGCCTACGCTGCACTCGAGGGCGATGCGCGGCTTCCGCAGCTCTCCCGTCTGCGACTTGCAGGGCCCGTGGTCGCGGACTTCCCGCTCACCCGATCGCCCGGCGACCCCAATGGCCCCGTCGTCTTCACCGCCGAGATCTCGCTCGAGCAACCGATGCCCGCGGACGCGCGCGTCGAACTCACGATCCGATTCGGTTCCACCGACAGTGAGCCAATCGTGCTCGACGCACGAAATCCGCGCCGCCGCATCGCGGTCACCGATCCATCCGGAGCCGCGTCGTCCCTCACCATCCGTCTCGATGACGGCGGAAACGGCATCGCCGGCGACACGGTCCTGCTCGAGCGAGCCTGCCTGATCTCGCCTGCGCGGTAGCCGCGCCGCAACATGCCGCCAATGCGGTCTCGCGGAGCGGTCCCAGCGGTAGGCGTGCAGCAGCCCGTCCTTTTCAAGCGCGATGCGCACCGTCGCATCGCGGCAGGTCACCAGCCGCGTGAGGTGGGCGGGAAGCCCATCGCCGAACCGGTCGGCATCGAACCGCTTGCGTGCGGTCGACTGCATCAGGAACGTCGGACCGACCTCCCGAACGAGTTCCGCGACCGCCTCCCGCCAGCTTCCGTGGTGCGGGAGCTCCATGACATCGACACACATCGGGGCTTCGCCCGCCGCAGCACCCGAACGAATCCGGCCGAGCAGCGTCGCCGCCGGCTCCGTCTCGATATCCCCTGTCATCAGCATGCTCGTTCCCGATTCATGCGTGATGTGCAGCACCAGCGAGAAGTCGTTGTCACGCGTGGTTCGGAACCCGCGACTCGGCCACATCACGCGGACATCCAGTGCACCGATCCGCAGCGAGTCTCCCGCCGACACGCTCCGCAGCGGCACGCCACGCTGCGCAACGCCCGCGAGAAAGGCGTCGACCGCGGGCATGCGCTTCGCGCTCGCAACGAACGAGTCGTGCACCACCACCTCACCTACCTCGCAGAACCGCACGATGTCGAGCAGGCCGCTGAAGTGATCGAGGTTGGGATGCGACACGAACACCGTCCGCACCCGTCCGCCCGCCTCCGCGATGGCAGGCATGAGCGCACGCGACGCCACGCCACCCACCGAGCTCGATCCCCCGTCGAACACCACGAGGTCGGCACCGCTGCGCAGGAGATACGCGGACCCATCGCCGATGGCGAACATGGTGAGCTCGAGTTCCGGCGCGTCCCGCGACTGCGATCCGCCTCCCTTGTCCAACCACGGCGGTCCCGCGATCCACACCATCCAGCACGCCACCGCGCACCATGCGATGCCGCGCATCCAGCGTGCGGCCGCCATGAGCGCCACGCAGATCGCCGCGACCGCCACCAGCGCACCCACGACCGATCCCGAGCCCGACGTGATGGATGTGGGCCCGCCGAACCACGACACGGCCCGGTCGACCACCTCGACCTGCAGCCACGCGGGCACCCACAGCAGTGGACCGATCGGTGCCGTGATCGCCGGGACGATCGCACCGACGATCGCCTTGGGATACGCCAGCACCAGTGTCGCAGTCGATAGCGGCGTGCACAGAAAGGTGAGCAGCGTGCCCATTGGCTGCACCGATCCGAAGTGTGCGATCACAACGGGCGTGCTCACCACGAACGCGGCCGCCGTCGCAGCGATGGCGCGCGAGCTGAACTCACCCATCATCTGCAGGACCACCGGCGCCGCCTGGTCGCCGCGATCCCTCGGCATCCACGCGAGCCAGCGTGCGCGCACCGGAGGCGCCACATGCCGCAGCGCCAGCACGCAACCAAAGCTCAGTTGGAACCCCGCGTTCACCGACTGCGTCGGGTCATGCACCAGCATGGCGATAGCCACCGCCGAGATGACCGCATCCCCGTTCCAATCGCGCCCGCACGCCTGCCCCGCCGCGCCCAACGCGGCCATGAGCGCACTGCGGATGGCGCTCGCCGCGGGTGCCATGACCCACAGCGCCAGCACCGCCACGACCACAACGGGCACGGCCCGCCACCGATCGTCGCGCAGCACCAGCCCCGCGATCCACGCCACCATCCAGCCGAGCACCGAGAGGTTGAACCCCGAGATCGCCAGGATGTGCGCGAGCCCCGCTGCGCGAAAGCTGCCCTCGATCGGCTTGTAGCCCGGCTCGACATCGCCGAGCACGAGCGCCACCAGCATCGGTCGCACCCCCGCCTCCTCCGGCACGCCCGCGAGCAGACCTTCGCGCAGGCGTCCGCGCAGCACCTCGCGTGCCCGCGCGAGCGACTCCGCCATGGGCGATTGCGATCGCCATCCGATGACCTCGGTTGCCAACCGCACACTGTCGATCGCGAGCGAACCCACGCGACCATCCATCGCCGCCATCTCGCGGTAATCCAGTGCCGCTGGCAGCACGGGCCCCTCGATCGGCAGGAACCTCCCGATGAACCTCCTCCGTTCGCCGATGTGCCACGCAGGCCGCTCGTCGGCCACGAACAGCGTCATCGATGCATCGCGCGGCAGCGCGAGATCGCTTCCCTTCGGCGCGCCATCGTCGGCAATGAACACGACCTCGCGCAACTCGCAGCGCTCGCGCCCCGGCTTGCGGAAGTACGACGCCAGCAGATCCGGTCCGAAGTCCGTGGTGGTGAACCCGGACGCCACCGTCGCCTCGACGGTGACGAGCACCCCGCCTTCGCCCGCATCATGCCCGAGCCGCGGCGTCGCGCTCGCCGACTCCCTCGCGCGGATCGTGAGCGCGGCGCCGAGGCAGCACCCTCCGATCGCGATCAGCGTGAGCAGCGGCGCGGCCCGCCAGAGTGAGATGTCGGCGTCGGCATCGACCGACTCTCCACGCGCGTCCGCATCCGCATCCCATCCCGCGAGAACACCCACAAGTCGCGCGCACAGCGCGAGGGTGCCCACCCCTGCCACCACCGCACCCAACCCGAGCGCGCGCCGCACCGGAGCCCACGCCACGATCGCCTCTCGATCGACCGCGGCGCCGCTTTCGCCCATCGCCGCGATCGTCCACGCACATCCCACCCACAACGCCGCCGCCAGCACGCACACCGCCCACGGAACCAGCGGCTGTGGATTGCACGCGCGCGCCCGTGCCCGCAACCTCTGCAGGCCCGTGCGATCACCGCGCGCCGCTCCACGCGGATCCAGCCGCACACATCTCTTTTCCCGCCCATCGTGCATGGTCGATCGATACCCCCGTGCCCCGCCCCACGCGAAGCACGCACCAACCTACGCACAAAAATCCACCCGTGCAGAAGCATGTCAGTCGCCCCCACATTTTCCACTCCGCTCCCGCGCTGGCGCCGTGCACCCGCCGCGGAACACACGTTCACGTCGCGCGCGTCCCCGCGCGAAGCGCGCGGAGCGTTTCGGTTGCGGCACCAGCGTCGATCGTCTGTGCCGCCCGCGCGACGCCCGCCTCGAGCGAGTCCACCACGCCACCCACGAGCATCGCCGCCGCCGCGTTCACCAGCACGAGATCGCGCCGCGGACCACGCTCGGTTCCATCGATCACCTGCACGAACAACCCCCGCGCTTCCTCGAGCGACGCCGGCGCCAACTTCAGCGGATCGGCCTCGGCAAGTCCGAGCCGCCGCGGATCCACCGTCCACTCGCGCACCCCGCCGTCGCGTACCTCCGCCACCGCGGTCGGCGCACCGATCGAGATCTCGTCGAGCCCATCGCCCGAGTGCACCACCAGCGCATGCGTCGATCCGAGCCGCAGCAGCGACTCCGCGATCGGACGCACGAACTCGCGCGCATACACACCCATCACCTGCCGCCTCGCCCCCGCGGGATTGGTCAGCGGGCCAAGCAGGTTGAAGATCGTGGGGAACCCGAGCGTCTTGCGCACGGGCATCACATGCCGCGCCGCGGGATGATGGTGGATCGCAAAGCAGAAGCAGATGCCGATCGCATCGAGGCAGCGCGCCTGCACCGCAGGCGATGCGTGCACATCCACGCCGAGCTCCTCCATCACCTCCGCCGACCCGCGACCCGTGCGCGACCGGTTGCCGTGCTTCGCCACCTTCGCACCCGCCGCGGCCGCCACGATGGCCGCGGCCGTCGACACATTGAACGACTTGGGCGCACCACCCGTGCCCGCCGTGTCCACGATCACCGCGGGATCGGTCGCACACGGCACGCGCTCCACACGCGCGCGCATCACGCCCGCGGCGCCCACGATCTCATCCACCGTCGGCAACCGCGTGGCCAGCAGCGCCAGCAGCGCACCCATCTCCGCATGGTGCGCCTCGCCCGAGGCGATCTCCTCGAACGCCATGCGCGCCTCGGTCTCCGACATCGTGCCTCCGCGCAGCAGCGTGCGCAGGAACGGCGTGAGATCACCCGGTCGGGTC
>CAIOCH010000416.1 GCA_903856525.1 uncultured bacterium
CCCCCCAAGGGGCGATACTCTGCGACTCGGTCCGAGCCCACCCCGGGCGACTTGCGGACCGACGGAGTACCGACCCATGAACTGCGCGACGAACCGCCTGACTGTCACCCTGCCTTCCGTCCGTTCCCTCTCGCTGGCGCTTGCCGCCGCGGCAGCCATCGCCTCGGCGTCCTTCGCCGGCGACGGACAGGAGCAGTCGGCCCCGAGCGCCGCCGAGCAGCGCATCAGCGCCGAGCGGGCCCGCATTCTCGAGCAGTACCTCATCGGGCCCGACGCCGCCGCCAGCCTGGGCTGCACCATCGCGTGGCAGACCTCGATCCCCCTGCAGGCGGCAGGCTCGCTGCGCATGGTCTCGAGCTCACCCGAGGCGGTGCTCGCGCTCGACAACGTGAACGACCTCACCCTCGTGCGTCCCGACAGCGGCAGCCGCGCCTGGACCGCCTCCGCGGCCGACCCGATCGACCGCGTGATCGGCCTCGGCGTGTTCGCCTACCGCAGTTCGTCCGAGACCGACACCCGCCGCATCGCGGTCATGACCGACGCGCTCTTCTACGCCGTGGGTTTCGACAGCGGCGCCACGCTCGCGCGCGGCCGCTTCCGCCACGTGCCCAACACCACGCCCATCCAGCGCGGCGGTTTCTTCATGTACGGCACCAGCTCGGGCATGACCAGCTGGTTCAACTGCGCCACCGTGAACGACTCGCGCGCCGCCGCCGTCGACGCCTTCCGTGACGCAAGCCCCGTGGTCGCCGCTCCCGCGGTCGGCGAGGACACCGTGGTCACCGGCAGCACCGGCGGTGGCGTCGCCTCGCTCAGCGCCGACTCGGGCCGCCTCAACTGGAGCCGCGCGCTCCTCGGCCCCGTGACCGCATCGCCCGCGATCGCCAACGGCACGGTGTTCGTCGCCAGCGACGACCAGTACCTCTACGCCTTCGACCTCCTCTCGGGCACCCCCATGTGGAAGTACTTCACGCAGACCCCGCTCAAGACCTCGCCCTTTGCGGCGGGCGAGCTGGTGCTGCAGGATGTGCCCGGCGAGGGACTCGTGGCACTCACGCAGAAGCCCGAGTCGCAGCCCGGCGGCGAGGTCCGCTGGCGCCGCGAGAGCGTCGCGGGCCAGCCGATCGGCATGCTCGGCGGCGATGTCCTCTTCTGGTGTGCCAAGGGCCGCATGGCCACGGTCATCAGCCTCAAGGACGGCCAGACCGTGCGCACGATCGCCCTGCCGTCGGTCGAGCACCTCGCGGCCGACACGATCGAGCGCGGCGGCTTCGTCGCCTGGAACGCCGACGGCCGCGTCGAGTACCTCACGCCCAAGCAGGCGGTCGCCAAGAACTGAGCCCCGGTCGCAACCCAGGGCTGCTCGGAAACCCCACCCATGCACGGACTCGTCCGCATCCGACGCGCGCTGATCTCGGTCAGCGACAAGCGTGATCTCATCCCATTCGCCAAGGCGCTGTCCGCGCACGGTGTGGAGATCGTCTCCACCGGCGGCACCTCCGCCGCGCTCGCCGCCGCGGGCATTCCCGTCGTCCCGATCGAGAAGCTCACGGGCTTTCCCGAGATGATGGACGGCCGCGTGAAGACGCTGCACCCGCGCGTCCACGGCGGCCTCCTCGGGCGCCGCGATGTGGCGGAGCACGTGAAGGCGATGGAGGAGCACGGGATCGCACCGATCGACCTCGTGTGCGTGAACCTCTATCCGTTCGAGATGACCGTGCGCCGCGAGGGCGTGCAGGAGCACGAGGCGATCGAGCAGATCGACATCGGCGGCCCGTCGATGCTGCGCTCGGCCGCCAAGAACCACGAGTTCGTGACCGTGGTGACCGATCCCGCGCAGTACGACGCGGTGGCGAGCGAGCTCGCCAAGAACGATGGCGCGACCACGCTCGAACTGCGGCGCGCGCTCGCGGCGGCGACCTTCGCGCGCACGGCTGCCTACGACACGGCGATCTCGGCGTGGATGGCGGCGCGCGCGGGCAACCGCTTCCCGCCCGTGTTCGAGTTGCGCGGCGTGAACGAGGGCGAGCTCCGCTACGGCGAGAACCCGCACCAGGCCGCCGCCGTCTACCGCGACCCGACCTTCCGCGGTCCGAACGTCGTCGGCGCCGAGCTGCTCCACGGCAAGCCGCTCTCCTACAACAACCTCCTCGACGCCGCCGCGGCGCTCGAGCTGGTGCAGGATCTCCGCGACATCGCCCCCGACATGGCCGGCGCGGTCGTGGTCAAGCACACGAACCCCTGCGGCACCGCCATCGCCCCGACGCTGCGCGAGGCCTTCGCCAAGGCGTACGCGGGCGATCCGCTCGCCGCATTCGGCGGCATCGTGGCGCTCAACGCCCCGGTCGACCGTGCGACCGCAGAGGAGATCGTCGCCGGCGAGAAGTTCCTCGAGGTCGTCGTGGCCCCGAGCTACGACGCCGAC
>CAIOCH010000417.1 GCA_903856525.1 uncultured bacterium
ATCCGCGGCCTCATGGCGGCCTCCGACGACCGGCCGTTCAACTACCCGTGGATTCCCGTGCTGATCCGCTGAACGCGAGCCGCACCGCCAGCTCCACCGCCGACTTCATCGAGCCCTCGCTGGCCTGGTTGCGCCCTGCGATGCCGAACGCCGTGCCGTGATCGGGGCTCGTGCGCACGATCGGCAGCCCGAGCGTGACGTTCACGGCCTTGTCCCAGCCCAGGAGCTTGACGGGAATGAGCCCCTGGTCGTGGTACATCGCCACCACCAGGTCCCAGTTGCCCGCGGCGGCATCGATGAAGATCGTGTCGCCCGGGAACGGTCCGTGCACATCGATCCCGCCCGTCTTGGCCATGTCGATGGCGGGGCGGATCACGCGGATCTCCTCGTCGCCGAACATCCCATTCTCGCCCGCATGCGGGTTGAGCCCGCACACCGCGATGCGCGGCTGCGCGATGCCCAGCTGCTGGCACAGCTCGTGCCCGAGCGCGATCGGCTCGTGCACGCGGCCGATGGTGAGCAGGTTGCGGATCTCCATGAGCGGCACATGCGTGGTGGCGAGCACCACCTTGAGCCGCGGCGACACGAATGCCATCGCCTGCCGCCTGGCCTTGGTGCGCGCACCGAAGAGCTCGGTGTGGCCTGGCCAGCGGAAACCCGCCATCGACCACGACTCCTTGGAGATGGGCGCGGTGACCACCGCATCGATCCGACGGCCATCGCCCACGGGTCGCAGCGCGTCCTGGATCGCGTCCTCCACGAAGTTCTTGGAGGCGAGACCGCCCGCCTTCGACGGCTCGCGGTCGGAGCCGAGCGTCGGCGCGATGCCGTAGTCGATCACCGTGTAGTCGCCGAGCACCATGCCGCCGTCGCGCGCATGCTCCAGGCTCGTGCGGAACCACGTCGGATGCACGCGCGCCTTGTCGGCGGCCGCCAGCATGAGCTCGTTGTCGCCGTACACCACGAAGCGCGCCGATGCGCGCAGCGCCGCATCGGCCAGCGCCTTGACCACCACCTCCGGCCCGATGCCGAGTGGGTCGCCCATGGTGATGCCGATGAGGGGCCGGTGCATGCGGGGATCACTCGCGCGCTCAGCTCCCCGCGCCGCGCCAGATCTCCACGGCGGAGCCTTCGGCGAGCGTCTCCCACACGAGCGCCACGTCGTCGGCGAGCAGGCGCACGCAGCCGAGGCTGCGGTCGTGGCCGATCGAGTCGTTGTCGATGGTGCCGTGGATGCCGTAGCCGAGCAGCGCCGAGTTCGAGTCCTCCACGCCCTCGATGCCCAGCCAGTACTCGCCGATGGGGTTCGCGGGATCGTCGGCCTCGTAGCGCTGTCCTGTGACGGGGTGCGTCCACTCGGGATTGATGAGCTTGGAGCTGGCGCGCACCTTGAAGCGGCCCGTGGGCGTGCCGTTGGCCTCGCCCAGTCCGACGGCCAGCGCCGCGACCACCACGCGGTCGTCGCCCGTGCCCGTGCAGAGGTAGATGCGGTAGTCGCGCTTCGACACCACGGCGCTGAACGGTCCGACGGGCAGCTTGAGCCGCTTGCCCACCTGGATCGCCGCGGGGTTCTTGATGCGGTTGATGCGCGCCACGAGGCGCCAGTCGCAGCCGAGCTTCTGCTTGCGCACGATCTTCTCCAGCGAGTCGTTGGGCTGGATGGTGTACTGCGTGCAGATCGGATCGTTGGCGTTGAACACCGGCGTGAGGAAGAGCTGCGCGCTCAGGCGGCTGAGCGCATCGGCGGCTTGCCGCGCTTCGGGCTCGGGGAGCGTGTTCGAGAGCACGGCTTGCGAGAGCAGGAGGCGTGCCTTCACGGGCTCGGTGGCGGCGAGGGCGAGGCCGTCGCGGAGCTTGGCTTCCGCCGGAGACGCGGGGGGCTGAGCGGCGGGGGCTTGCGGCGCGGAGTTGTTGAGGCCGTTGCCGAACGCGGGGGTGGTGCCCGGGTCGGCGAGGGCGGGCTTGTCGGAGGGCTTGTCGGAGGGCGGCGCGGTGGGACTTGCGGGGGTGACTTGTGGCGCGGCGGGGGTTGTGCTGTGTTCGGTTCGCGTGCTGATGTCAGATTCCGTGCTCGACTTTTCTGACAGCAGAGTTGCGGGCGTTTGCGAGGGGAGGGTGCCGACCGGCACGTTGGGAGAGGAAACGGGCGCGGACGGGGCCGTTGGATCCGTCGAGGAATCGGTCGAGGAATCGGCTGAGGAATCGGCCGAGGAATCGGCTGAGGAATCGGTCGGGGAACCTGCCGTCGGAGACGCGGTCGGACCCGCGGATTCTCGTGTCGAACCAGCGGAGGTGCTGTCCAGCGCATCCCGTCGCGAGCTGGTGCCGCTGTCGGTGAGGGTGACCTCGGCGAGCATGCCGCTCGTGGCGCTCGTACCACTTGTGGCGCTCATGCCGCTTGTGGCACCGGCCGAGCGGGGAGTGCCGCCCGCATCGGATCCGCCCGTGAAGAGGTAGTACGCGCCTGCCGCTGCGGCGAACGCCACTGCGGTCACGAGGATGAAGGTGGCACCACCGCGCGAGCGTGAGGCGCCTGCGGTGCGTTCGGAACGGTTGCTTTGGCTTGCGAGTGCCATGCGTGGGATCTCGAGGCTGGGGCTTTCAGTGCGGCGCGGCGCGGCGGGGCCAGAGCATCGGAGCTGCGGGCGGACGCGTGCGAGGCGAACAGAGTAGGGCTTTCGCGGCGGAGATCCACACGGGGGGAGGAATCCCACGGGAAGTCGGGCGCGGAGCGTCAGCGGGAGGCCGCGGGATCCGCCGAGTCCGCGGGAGGTTCGGCGTCGGCGGAGCCGATCTCGGGTGCCAGCACGTGGGATCGCCGCGGTGCGCCCCGCAGCAGCTTGCCTTCGGCGGCCACGAACCCCAGGCGGCGGTCGTGGGGCTCCTCGGGCACGCAATCGACAAGTTGTTCACGGAAGCATGCGCCCACCGTTGCCCGCCGCGCGTCGGGCCGGAGGTGGGGGAGGAGGTCGTCGTAGAAACCCTTGCCGCGACCGAGCCGGCCGCCCCGAGCGTCGAAGGCGCGGCCCGGCACGATCACCGCGTCGAGGTCGAGCGGCGCGAGTACACGCACCGCGGCGGCGGATCCTGCGGCATCGAGCCTCGGCGCGGCGATTCCGTAGCGATCGCGCGTCCAGTGCTCGGGTGCGAGCGGATCGGTGGCGACGATCTCCACGAGCAGCAGCTCGCCGCGGCTGTCGACATGTGGGAACGCCACGCGAACGCCGCGCGCGACCAGCGCGCGCACGAGTGGGTCGACATCGATCTCGTCGGCGAGCGCGCGGTAGGCGAGCACCAGGCGCACGCCCGCGAGCGCCGGCGAGCGCAGTACGGCGGCCGCCAGGGCCTGGGCGCGGCGCGCGCGGGCGAAGGGCTTGATGCGCTGCACGGCGGTGCGCATCGATGCGCGGAGTTCCGCCTTCGCAGACTTCAGCGCCTTCGTCGACTTCGAACCTCCCTCTGGCTTCGCGGCGCTGGTCGACGAGGTGTGGCCCCTCGCGATGTTCCGAAAGTGGCGCCCCGCCGCTCCGCGCGATGCGCGCGCCTGTGCAGGTTCCGTTCGATCTGGCCGAGGCTCCGTCATCGTTCCTCCTGGGCGCGGCGCCGCGTGGCGCGCACCTGCTCGAGATGTTCGCCGATCGCCTTCTCGAGGCCGCGGTCGGTGGGCCGGTAGTAGCGCTTGGCCACGCCGAGATAGTCCTGCGTGCCGATGCCGTCGGCGCGGTCGTGCGGATACTCGTACCTGCCCGCGCCCGCCGCGAGCGGCGTGCCGTCGTCGGCGGTGCGCACGGCGCGGCGCTTGGTCTGGTCCACGATCGTGAACGGCACGGGCACGGTGCGCGCCTCGCGTGCGTCGTCCATCGCCTCCCAGATGGCGCAGGCCGCGGCGTTCGACTTGGGCGCGACGGCAAGGAAGGTCACGCACTGCGACAGGATGAGCTGCGACTCCGGCATGCCCACGCGCTCGACGGCCTGCCAGCACGCCATCGCGGTCTGGAGCGCGCGCGGATCGGCGTTGCCGATGTCCTCGCTGGCGAAGATCGCCAGCCGCCTGCAGATGAACCGCGGATCCTCGCCCGACACCAGCATGCGCG
>CAIOCH010000418.1 GCA_903856525.1 uncultured bacterium
AGGTGTTCACGCAGGACAGCTTGCGGCGAATGGAGGAGCTCGCCAGATCACGCGAGTCGGCACGGGAGAGGTAGCGCGTGTGCTCGGAGAGGTGCGCGGGCGTGACCTGCGCGGGGGTTCCGACGCCGAGCTGCCCGAGGTATCCGACGAGGTCGTCGAGATCGCGACCGTAGGCGGCGAGCGTGCCCGCGCTGAGACCCGCCTCGACCCGAAGGTGGGTCATGTAGCGGCGGACGCCATCGCGGAAGCCTTCGGAGTCGACGGCCGTTCCCGACGGGGCGATGGGCGTACCCGTGTGGTCCTTGCGGCGGGTGCGGGCGACGGGCTTGGCGGCGGCGGGAGCCGCGCCAGCGGGCCTGACTGGAGCGGGGCTCGGCACGGGCGTCGATCGCGGCGGCGTGATGCGCGTGGGCGGCTCGCCGCTGCTGGACGATCGAAAACTCACGCGGCGTGGGCGCGGCGCGGTGCGGGTCGTTTCCGAACTCGGATTGTTTGGTTTGGGCGAGGAATTCATGCGCACCACCGCGGCGAGGGGTGATCGGCATTCGGGGCGCCGTCGGAAGAGAACTGCGCGGGCGTCGGGCGCTGTCGAAACGCCGAATCGGGCCGCCCTGCTGGCACAGCGGTTGCATCCGCCCCGCCGAACCGCTGGGCAGGAGGCCCGGCGGCGCAGGAACCGGCAAGGAGTGCCGCATGCAGCAAGTGGCTTACAACACAATGGTTGCCGCACTTCGGCTCGTTTGCAGCGAGGCGGAGCCGTCCGCCGCCCACGCGCAGGAAGTGCCTGGGGCACGCGACCGTCGCGCAGGCTTTGCGCGCTCCGCCCATGCCGCGGACCGCGGACTCGAGCTGCAGTTCCGCGCGCTCAACGACTTCGAAGGCAGGCTTGTTCCCGCCGCCGAGCGCCCAGCGGGCGTGCTGTGGCGGCTGCACGGTGCTGCGACGACCGCGGACTCGTCGTCGATGACGGTGACCGGCGCGACTGGCGCGGCGCTTGCTCTCCTCTCCCCCGGAGCGCGCCCATGAACTACGGCTTCTACCTCTCCACCGCCGGCGCCATCACCGGCATGCGCCGCCTCGACACCGTGGCCAACAACCTGGCCAACTCCACCACCGTGGGGTTCAAGGCCGACATCATGTCGCTCACGGCGCGGCTGCCCGAGAACCTCGAGCGGGGCGGCGTCTACGCCGACACCAACGCGGCGCTCGATGCCCTGGGCGGCGGCACGCTGTTCGCGCCCAACCAGATCGACCTCTCCCAGGGTGCGCTGCGGCAGACCTCGAATCCGCTCGACGTGGCCATCGAGGGCGACGGCTTCTTCGTGCTCGAATCGCCCGCGACGCGCGCGGCTGGTGCGGGTTCGGCCGACAAGCTGCTCACCCGCGCGGGCAACCTCACGCGCGACACGCAGGGCCGGCTGGTGCTCGCCACCAGCGGAACGCCGCTGCTCGGCGCCGATGGGCGGCCGATCCTCCTCTCCGACGACCTCGCCAAGGTGCGCATCGATGCGCGCGGCAGCGTGTTCCAGGGCGACGAGTCGATCGGTCAGCTGCAGCTGGTGGTGCCCACCGATGTGGCACAGCTGCGCAAGGAAGGCCGCGACGCACTGCGGCTCGTGGGTGGGCGCGTGCAGAACGCGCCAGCCGACACGCTGGTGCGGCAGTTCAACCTCGAGGAGAGCACCGTCGACGCGGTGGCCATGCTCGCGGAACTCGTGAAGGTCTCGCGCGGGATCGAGTTCTCGACGCGCCTCATGCAGACACAGGACCAGATGACCGGGCGGCTGATCGACACGCTCGGACGCTTCAGCTGAACCGAGAGGACACCACCATGAGCTACATCGCACTCAACACCGCGGCCACGGGCCTGTCGGCCCTCTCGACCAGCCTCGATGTGACGGCCAACAACCTCGCCAACGCCAACACCACGGGCTTCAAGAGCTCGCGGGTGAACTTCGAGGACCTCTACTACCAGGAGCTCGCGCAGCCGGGCATCGCCAGCGGCGCCGCCACGCAGCGACCGACGGGCCTCTACGTGGGCCTCGGCACGCGCGCCGCGGGCACGCAGCTCAACTTCGCGCAGGGCGCCACCGAGACCACCAACCAGCCGTTCGACCTCCTCATCGAGGGCGACGGCTTCTTCGAGGTGGAGCTCCCCGACGACGTGAGCGATGGCCGCGGCTTCACGCGCGCCGGCAACTTCACGCTCAACGCCGAGGGCGAGCTGGTGATGGCCAACTCACCGGGCTTCCGCGTGCGCGCCGACTTCACCATCCCGCAGGAGGCCACCGAGGTGTCGATCGGCACCGATGGCATCGTGTCGGCGATGATCCCCGGCTCGGCGCAGCCCACCGAGCTCGGCCAGCTCACGCTGCTGCGCTTCATCAATCCGGCGGGGCTCGAGAGCCGCGGCAACAACATCTACACCGAGACCGAAGCCAGCGGCGAGCCGCTCGAGTCGAACCCGGGCGAGGAGGGCGCGGGCTTCATCCGCCAGGGCGCACTCGAGGCCTCCAACGTCGACCCGGTGACCGAGCTCGTCACGCTCATCAAGACCCAGCGCGTGTTCGAGATGAACAGCCAGGTCATCCAGGCCGCCAACGAGACGCTCAAGAACATCTCCAACATCCGCGCCTTCTGATGCGCCACCGTGGCGTTGCCGCGCGGTGAAGGGACACGACCATGTCTTCCACGACGAACATCCTCCGCCTGCACGTGCTCTCCGGCCTCCTGCTTGCCGCCGCAGGCGCTGCGTCGGCAGACACGATCACGCTGCGGCCCTCGGTGCGCGTGGCGCCAGGCGCGGAGTTCACGCTGGCGGAGGTCGCGGGCCTCGACGGCGATGCGGCGCGTGCGCTGGCAGGCATCGTGATCGGCACCGGCGAGCAAGGGGCGTTCGAACTTGGCGCCGACCGCATCCGCCAGAAGCTGGTGGTGGCGGGCGCCGACATGAAGGTGCTGGAGTTCGTGGGCGCGCGCACCGTCGTGCGGCCACTGCTGGGTGCGGCG
>CAIOCH010000419.1 GCA_903856525.1 uncultured bacterium
CAGGAAGTTCGCAAGCAGGCGCGGACCCTCGACGGTGAGGAAACTCTCGGGGTGAAACTGCACGCCCTCGAGCGGATACGCGCCCGCGGGGGCCTTCCAGCGCAGGCCCATGATCTCGCCGCGGGCGGTCCACGCCGAGACCTCGAAGTCGGGGTGGACGGTCGCGGGATCGACCACCAGCGAGTGGTAGCGGGTGGCGACGAACGGGTTCGAAAGCCCCTCGAACAGGCCGCGCCCGTCGTGGTGGATCTCCGATGTCTTGCCGTGCACGGGTTCGTCGTTGCGGCGGACCAGCATGCCGTGGCAGTCGCCGATGGTCTGGTGCCCGAGGCAGACGCCGAGAATGGGCATGCGGCCGCGGAAGCGCGCGATGAGTTCCGCGCTGACTCCCGCCTCGCGCGGGGTGCATGGCCCGGGAGAGATCACGAGGTGGCTCGGGGCGAGCGCCTCTGCCTCTTCGACCGTGATAGCGTCGTTCCGAACCACCCGCACCTCGAGCGTGCGATCGATCTCGCCGAAGCGCTGCAGCAGGTTGAAGGTGAAGGAGTCGTAGTTGTCGATCAGGAGCAGCACGGTGCCGATGGTACGGCGGGCGCGGGAGCGTGTATCTTTCCGCCCATGAGCGATACCGCGATTTCCGCCGATCCCGCCGTCTGCCGCGCCCGCCTCGAGGAGTCGGGGCCGGAGGGCTTCGTGATCTCCCTGCCCGGCACCGAGTACATGCTCCGCCTGCACCTGAAGGGCGCGACCGCGGTCGCCCCGGGCAAGCGCATCTCGGGGGTGATCACGGGCACCGCGCAGAAGTTCCACCGCGCCAGCGCCGGCGGCGAGTTCATCGAGCCCGTCGAGGGGCATCCGCGCATCGTGCAGGGGCGCGTGCGCGCGACCGATGCGTCGGCGAACCGCGTGCTCGTGCAGGCAGTGGTCCCCATGTGGGTCACCCCCGCCGCCGGACAGTCGGCGCGTGACTTCCACGCGGGCGACTTCGTGAACTTCTACATGGAGAGCGGAGTCACCTTCGCGCCCACCGCGTGAGTGTTGTCGGCGCCTCGGGCGCGACGCGCGGACCGGTCGTCGGCGTCGGCATCATCGGTCTCGGATTCATGGGCCGCACCCACCTCGGCGCGTACGCTGCGAACGAGGGAGCCGAGGTTCGGGCGCTGCTCGACCCGTCGATGAAGGCGGCGGCCGCGGGCAACCTGATCACTGCGGGCGGTGGAGTCGACGCCCTGCTCGCCACCCTGCCCCGCGCTGGATCGCTGGCCGAGCTGCTCGCGCGACCCGACATCGACCTCGTGTCGATCTGCACGCCGACCGATAGCCATGTGGAACTCGTGCGCGCTGCGATCGCCGCGGGAAAGCACGTGCTGGTCGAGAAACCCACCGCACTCGATGCGGATGCCATCGACGCTCTCGGTCGCGAGGCCGAACGGGCGGGCGTGCTGGTGATGCCCGCCCACTGCATGCGCTTCTGGCCCGCGTGGGCGTGGATGGCGGACGCGGTCCGGAGCCGTCGCTTCGGTGCTCCGCGTTCCGCAACGTTCCGCCGCCTTGGTGCGCGCCCGGCATGGAGCCAGGACTTCTACCTCGACACCCGCCGGTCGGGCGGCGCGCTGGTGGACCTGCACATCCACGACGCCGACTTCGTGCGGTTTGCGTTCGGCGAGCCCGCGGCGGTCGAGGCACGGGGCTCGCGCATGCATGTCTCGGCGTGTTATCGCTACGCCGACGGACTCGTGGTCGAGGCCGAGGGCGGATGGATGGACGACCCGGCCTTCGCCTTCACCATGACCGCCTCGATCGTCTGCGACGATGCGACGCTCGACTTCCGTCTCGGACGGGATCCGGAACTGCTGGTACGGCGCGCGGGATCGGAGCTCGCGGTCGCTGCGGGCATCGAATACCCCGCCGGAACGGGCTACGACCACGAGATCGATGCGCTGGTCGCGGCGATCCGAGGTCGCGAACGCGCGGCGCCGGTCACGCTCGCCGATGCCGCCGCAACCCAGCGGCTCCTGGACCGCGAGGCGGCACTCGTCGCCCTTCCGCAGGGTCGGTGATCGACGGGGAGTGGCGATTTTCGTGCGTGGCGCATGGGCCGTCGACGCATTGGCGCCGGTGATCCCGACCGCTGCGATGCGACCGAATCACCTCAAGCCGCGCCGCCACGCATGACTTTCTCGGCCACCACTTCCGTTTGCACGGGCAGGTCCGCAAGTTATCCGCGTGCATAACACCATTGGGGTGTTGGATTTATGTACTGAATACCTTTGACTTCAAGGGCGGGCGCAGCACACTCCAACGTCGCCCTGTCGAACGTGCGCCCACACTTTCGTCAACGGTTTTGTCTGCGTGAATCGTGAACAAAGAGCTGTAAGGAGAAACGAAGTGCTGTTAGCCTGCCGCAGAAGTTGTCGGCCGTCTGGTCGTGCGCGTTGCAACTGCAACCGTCGCATGACTGTGGTCGGCAACGTTGCGCACGGAGGCGTACGGCCTCCGTTGACGTGCGTGCCAAAGGGCACCCCCGCTCCGGCTGGTTGATTGAAGTCCGCGGCCACGCGTGATCGTGGTCGCGTGGTTGTTCCCGCGATGTGTGGCGAGTGTGCTTGTCCCCTGTGTAAGAGAAGAGATCGATCGATCGAACGGCCGGATGGCTTTCCGCGCGGCCTGTCGAGAGGAGTCCAGAGATGAACGAACGTTCCACGCGATCCAAGCAGTGGTGCCGCGCCCTCCCCCGGCGCGATGCCCGCACGCTTCCGATCACGTCGCTCGCTGCAGCGGTCGTGACGGGTGCCGCCGTGACCGGTTCGGCCATGGCGCAGAGCAACGGCGTCAGCGCGTGGGGCCGCAACGTCGAGGCGCAGTGCGCTGTGCCCTCGGGACTCGGAACCGTCCAGTCGATCGCGGGCGGCAGCTTCCACTCCGTGGCGTTGCGCGCCGATGGAACCGTCGTGTGCTGGGGCAATGTCGCGGAGGGTCAGGCCACGGTCCCCGCCGGACTCGGCGTGGTGCAGGCGATCGCGGCCGGGCATTTCCACACCATCGCGCTCAAGCAGAACGGAACGGTGGCGTGCTGGGGCCGCAACGTCGAGAGCCAGTGCAACGTGCCCGCGGGTCTCGCGAACGTGATCGCGGTTTCCGGCGGCTGGAAGCACTCGCTGGCACTCAAGAGCGACGGCCTGGTCGCGGCGTGGGGCAACAACTCGACCGTCTCGCAGACGCCACCGGCGTCGCTGTCGGGAGTCACGCGCATCGCCGCGGGTTCCCAGCACAACATCGCGCTCCGCTCGAACGGCACGGTGACGTGCTGGGGTGCGGGCACCGCGAACACGGGCATCAGCCCGAACTTCGGGCAGGCCGCGCCGCCAGCCGGTCTGGGCGGCGTCACGCGCATCGCCGCCGGACAGAACCACTCCGCGGCGCTCAAGTCCGACGGCACCGTGGTGTGCTGGGGACAGAACACGAACCAGCAGACGAGCGTGCCGGCCGGGCTCGGCGGCGTCGTTGCGATCGCCGCCGGCAACTCGCACACGATCGCCCTGCGCTCGAACGGCACCGTTGCCGCATGGGGCCTCAACACCAGCGGCCAGACCACCGTCCCCGCGGGGCTCGGCGTGGCGACCGGACTCGGCGCAGGTGGCCAGCACACGCTGGCCGTCGTGGCCTCGGCGCCGACCGCTGTGCTTGTCTCAAGCACGCCGGCGACCTGCAATGGCGCGACCGGCGCGATCGACGTGACCGTGACCAACGCCACGTCGGTGGCGTGGAGCGGCCCGGGTGGCTTCAGCAGCAGCAGCGTCGATCTCGCATCGGTGGCCGCGGGCGCCTACACCCTCGTGGCCAGCGGTCCAGGCGGATCGACCACGCTCAACGTCACCGTCGCCGCGGCGCCCGATGTCACGGCACCGGTCGTCACCAGCTACACCACCTCCTCCGCAGTCGACTCCGACGGAACCTGCAACGCCTTGGTGCCCGACCTGCGCGGCTCCGTGGTGGCGAGCGACAACTGCACCCCTGCTGGTGCGCTCCAGATCACGCAGTCGCCCGCAGCGGGAACGTCCGTGGGCCTCGGCGTCACGCCGATCACCCTGACGGTGCGGGACGCCGCCGGGAACTCGGTCAACCGCCAGGCGACCTTCACCGTGAACGGCCACGCGCAGGTCTGCTTCGTGGACGCGGACGCCGACACCTTCGGCAATCCTGCCAGCGCGACGGCCTTCTGCATCGCGCCGCCGGGATGGGTGACCAACGACGACGACTGCGATGACGACGATTCCTACGTCCATCCCGGCTCGGACGAGCAGTGCGACAGCGAGGACGACGACTGCGACAACCTCGTCGACGAGGACCTGCCGGTCTACACGTACTTCCCCGATGCGGACGCCGACGGATTCGGCAATGGCCGCAGCCCGCTGCAGACCTGCGAGAGCACTCCCCCGTCGGGATTCGTGACCAACAACGGCGACTGCGACGATGCGTCGAACCTGGTGTACCCGGGCGCCGCGGAGTCGTGCGCGAATCTCGCGGTCGACAACGACTGCGACGGCTCGGTGTCTGAGGACGAGGCGGCGGACCGCACGCTGTTCTTCGCCGATGCCGATGGCGATGGTTCGGGTGATCCCGATGTCTCCGACCTCGCGTGCACGGCGCCCGAGGGCTACGTGGCGAACTCCGACGACCGCTGCCCGCAGAATCCCGAGTTGATCGAGCGCATCAGCTACTACCGCGACATCGATGCGGACGGCTTCGGCGACGCGAACTCGCGCACGTCGGTGTGCGACACGACGCCGCCCATCGGGTTCGTGGCGAACTCGAGCGACTGCAACGACAGCAGCCTGCTGTACACCGATGGCGACGGCGACGGCTTTGGCGCCGGTGCGCCTGCCGCCTGCGGCGTGGGCGCGAATGGCGACTGCAACGACGGCGACGCGGCGATCAAGCCCTCCGCGCAGGACGTGTGCGACGCGGGCACCACCGCCGAGGACTGCGACGGCGCGGCCGACAATTCGGACACCTCCGCAGCGGACGCGGGTAAGAGCGACTTCTACACCGACGCCGACAACG
>CAIOCH010000420.1 GCA_903856525.1 uncultured bacterium
CGATGTCGTCGAGCAGCTCGGCCTGGAACTCCGCGGTCCGTCGCGCCTCCTCGGCGCGCTGGTCCGACTCGCGCCGCGCATCGCTCTCGCGCACGGCGAACCACGCCGATACAGCCGTCGACGCGGCGAGCGTGGCGAGCACGACCGCACCCGCCACCACCTGCACCCGGTTGCGACGCGCGTAGCTGCGAAAGCGGTACGCCGCGCTCGCCGGCGCAGCGAGCACTGCGTCGCCCGCGAGGTACGCGCGGAGATCGCGCGCGAACTCCGCCGCCGACGCATATCGCTCCTCGGGCTCCTTGCGGAGCGCCATGAGCAGCATCCAGTCGATCTCGCGCGCGAGCGCGGGATTGCGTGCCGACGGCGCCGGCACCGCATCGCGCCGCACCGCCCGCAGCAGCAACGCCCGCGAACGCGTGCCCGCATCGCGGCCTCCGAACGGAGGCGCGTCCGCGAGCAACTCGTAGAGCACGGCGCCCAGTCCGTACACGTCGGACCGGGTGTCGACGACCGGGCCGTCGGGGTCGGCCTGCTCGGGACTCATGTACTCGGGCGTGCCCAGCAGCTGCCCTTCCTCGGTCATGGTGGCGACGGGTCCGCCACCATCCGCGCCCAGCGCCTCGACGCCATCGTCGAGCACCTTCGCGATCCCGAAGTCGATCACGCGCGCAACGGCACGCCCATCGCCATCGCGCATCGCGAGGATGTTCGACGGCTTGAGATCGCGGTGGATCATGCCCTTGGCGTGCGCGTGCTGCACCGCGTCGCACACCTGCGCGAACAGCGCCAGACGCGCCCGCACATCGAGCTTCTCCGCGGCGCACCATTCGGTGATCGGCCGGCCGTCGACATACTCCATCACCACGAACGGCCGTCCGTCGGCGGTGATGCCGCCGTCGATCACCCGCGCGATGCCGGGATGGCTCATGCGCGCCAGCGACCGCCGCTCGCGCTCGAAGCGCGCGACGATCGACCGCGAGTCCATGCCCCGCTTGATGAACTTGATCGCCACCCGCTGCTCGAACGGCTCGCGCCGCTCCGCGAGCCACACGCTGCCGTAGCCGCCCTCGCCGAGCGGCGCGCGCAGCTCGTAGGGGCCGACGCGCGCTCCCGCGGCGAGATCGCCGCTCATGCCTCGACCGCCTCCTCGCTCGGCCGACGCGCCCCCCACTGCTTCGGCTTGCGCCGCTCGGGCACCCAGCCGCCGCGCACGCGCACTCCCTGCGCGCCCACGAGCCCGCGCAGCGCGTCGAGCAGCGCGCGGTCGGGCACGACGCGCAGCCGGTGCGACTGCAGCGTCGTGCGCCGCGCGTCGCCGTCGAGGTGCATCACCACATCGACCGCCTTGCCCTGCGTGAGCGCCGCCGAATTGGCCGCCTGCTTGAGGAGACCCGCCACCATCTCGATCGTGCCGAGGGCCGCCGTGGCAAGCTCGCCACCCACCTCGACGGCCACCTCGAGCAGCGTGCCGAGATGCCGTTCGGCATCCTCGAGCGCGATCACCCGCTCGACGATGATGTTGGGCTCGCCGCGGTTGCGGTCGACCGAGCCGATCAGCACCACGGGGCGGTCGTTCACGATCAGGTCGCCGAACTTGGCGAACGCATCGGTGAAGAGCACGGCATCCATCGTCGCGTTCTTGTCGGCGAGGCCGAGGATCATCATCTTCGACCCCGGATTCTTGCCCTTCTGCGTGACCACGACGCGCGTGCGCGCGACCAGCCCGGCCACCACGCACGGCGTGTCCTGCGGCATGTCGAGCAGCTTCTTCACATCCGCGGTGCAGAACGCGCGGATCTGCTCGCGCCAGCCGTCGAGCGGATGCCCCGACACGTGGAACCCGAGCGCCTCCTTCTCGAAGCGCAGCGCCTCCATGCGGTCCCACGGCGCGACCTTGCGCAGGCTCGCCGCCGGCGCAGCCGCGCTCGCCTTGGGCGCCGCGGCCTCGAACATGCCGAAGAAGTTCTCCTGCCCGCCCGCGCGGTCGCGCGCGAGCGACTGCCCGGCGCTGATCGCGCTCTCGATGCTCGCCACCACGCTCGCGCGGTTGTCGGCGCCGTGCAGCGAGTCGAAGCAGCCTGCCTTCACGAGCCCCTCGATGCCGGCGCGGTTGACCAGCTTCGAGTCGACGCGCTCGCAGAACTCGAACACGCTCCTGAACGGGCCGCCCTTGCGGCGCTCCTCGATCACGGCGCGCATGGCGCCGGCACCGATGCCCTTGATCGCCTTGAGGCCGAAGCGGATGTGACCGCCCCACGCGCTGCGCTTCTCGCCCGCCTCGTAGACGACCGCGAAGTCCTCCTCGGAGAGGTTCACGTCGGGCGGCCGCACCTCGACGCCGATGTGCGGCTTCTTCGCGGAATGATCGGGATAGACGAGCTTCCGGCAGTCGTCGAGGTAGACGCTCCACTCCTCGATCTTGCGCGCCTGGCTCTCGAACGACAGCACCGCCGACATGTAGTGCGCGGGAAAGTAGGTCTTCAGGTACGCGGTCTGGTACGCGATGATCGCGTAGCCGGTCGAGTGCGACTTGTTGAATCCGTAGCCGGCGAACTTCAGGATGAGCTCGAACAGCTCCTCGGCCTTGGCGGTCGTGAGGCCCTTCTCGGCCGAGCCCTTCACGAACTGCTCGCGGACCTTGTTGATCTCGTCGACCTTCTTCTTGGAGATCGCCTTGATGAGCGAGTAGGCCGCGCGCAGCGGGACGCCGCCGAGGTGGTGCACGACCTGCATCACCTGCTCCTGGTACACCATGATCCCGTAGGTCTCGGCGGTGAAGCGCTCGACGACCTCGTGCACCTTCGGGACCTCCTGCTTCCCGTGCTTGCGCGCGTTGTAGTCGGGGATCAGGTCCATCGGACCCGGGCGGAAGAGCGCATTCGCCGCGATGAGGTCCTCGAGGCGGTCGGGCTGCATGCCCATGAGCAGCTTCTTCATGCCACCCGACTCGAACTGGAACACGCCGTTGGTGTCGGCGCGGCAGAAGAGGCCGAGCACCTTCGCGTCGTCGAGCGGGATGCGGTCGAGGTCGAGCGGATCCGCGCGCAACTCGCCCTTCTTCGGCATCTCGCGCCCGACGGCGCGGTGGATCTCCTCATCGGACAGGGTGTCGCGGATGAGCTTCTTGGCGAGCTCGATCGTCGACAGCGTGCGCAGGCCCAGGAAGTCCATCTTGAGCAGGCCGACCTTCTCGCAGGTCGGGCCGTCCCACTGGGTGACCGCGTCCTCGGAGCCGCCGGCCGCGCGGCAGAGCGGGACGATGTCGTCGAGCGGACGCGTCGCCACGATCACGCCTGCCGCATGCACGCCCTGGTTGCGCGCGTGGTCCTCGAG
>CAIOCH010000421.1 GCA_903856525.1 uncultured bacterium
GGTTTGGATCAGCACAGAAGCCGAGCATGATGTCGATTCCGACGGCCCGCGTGAGGTGCACGCCTGGCGCGGGAGCGCATCTCCTGCGGAAGCATGTTCCGACGCGATATGCGACGCGTCAGCTGACGCGATGTGTATCGAGGTGTCCGTGGCGGAGCAGCCAGGGCCCGCCATGGAGGAAGTGCCGGTGCATGCATCGGCGGGAGCCCCTACATCCGTGGAAGCCCCAATATCCGTGGAATCATGGATGTCCCATGCGCAGCAGATGCTGCAGCGGCAAACCCTCCGAAAGCGACGGACGGCAGGGATTTCTGGCCGAAATGGGGGTGATGCCATTCAGCTCGTGCACCGGTTGGTGTACGAACGGCTTGCCGTATCCGAAGCATGTCTCTCGCGGAGCCGCCGACCCGATGCAGTGGAGGCACCAGAGGCACGGAAAGATCGGCAGCCCGGCGGCAAACACGAGGACGGATCACATGCAGATTTCCCTGCAGCAGGTGTCTCCGCGCTGCGTCGGTGCATGCCATCCATGTTGCGTCATGGAGAGCAGATGCACGCGGCGATTGGCATCGGTTCTGTCATGCTCCGTGACCTTGGGGAGCATGTTGGTGCAAGTCTTGGCAAAAAGCTCGGCGCCAAAGGCAAGCCAGAAAATCGCACCATATTGCGCCTTCGTTGCGGCGCCGTGCATGAGATCTGCGGGCTCTGCGGTGCGGGCGAGGCTTCGACGGATCGGTCTGCCGCGCCCAGTGCGTCGGATGCGTGCGCGCAAGAGGGCGACTGCCGTCAGACGCTTGCGACGATTGCGCCTCTCGGATGTGTCCTGTGCATGCTGCAGTCATGGAACGGATCGTCATTCGGTGCGATGCCCTCCTCGGGTGACGGCTGGTCCTCCGTGGACATCCGGGCGCAGGCGCTGGTCCAGCGCGGAGTCCTCTGGATCGGAAATCGCGTTCATCCCGATGCGCATGCGCTGTGGCGCCTCGACGCAGTGGGTGTCCCGCGGACGACGGATTTCCAGAACCCCGACATGCAGTCCTGCACGGCGCCGCGAGGTCGATCCCCGTCAGTGCCAGCGAAGCGTGTCGCGAGCGTGGCGGCGCGCTCGGTGTTCCTGCGCGACGACCTTCCGCATGAGGAGTCGGCGGTCTGGCGAGCCGCTGCACATGCAGGGCGGCGGACGGGACGCCGTTCGTCAGATGACGATGCTGCCCGAACTCGCATGGCTTGCCGCGTGTGGTGCGCCGAACAAGCGCTGAGGCTTGGCGCCGCCGGCATCATCGTGGTGGATGGCGCGGCATTCGACGCGCTGGCATGGCGTCGCCTGCAGCTTGCGGTGCAGCAGGCATCAGCCGATGTGCAGGGCTTTCCGCCTATCGTGCTTGTGCTCACGACACCAGATGCATCCGGTGAACTCAAGCGCCGCGGCTGTGCTGCGGAGACCCGCTGGGCGGTGCACACGGACCTTCCCGAATACAAGAGACCATCCGAGACGGTTGCGGCGTCGTGCCGGAGTTTTCCGGGCAGTCCATCCTCGGGCAGTCCGTCTTTAGGCATCAATCTTCGTACTCCCGCGGGCGTGCCGTCATGGCGCATGCGGCTGGTCTCGGCGCGCTCGCTGGACATGGCGGCGGTGTGCGGGGAAGACGCTTGGGAGTCCGAGGTCGATGCAGGCGCCATCCACGCCGCGGGAGATCGCGAAACATCGCACATGCGTGCGCTTCTCGAGCAGGGCGCGTTGCAGTGTGTTCTCCGTGAGGCACCGGCGGTGGAGGAATTCGATGGTGTCATCGGAGCGGTGTGCCGGGGTGCGGTCGCGACGGATCTCGAGCAGCTGACGTTCAGAATGCCATGTGGGCAGTTAGATCCGGATGGTGCGGCGGCATCTGCGTTGCGGGCCCGTTCAGCATGACCAGCATGATCGCAGGAGCATGCGATGGATGTCGTGGAGTCTCGTGTCGTGGAGTCTCATGCCGTGGAGTCTCATGTCGTGGAGTCTCTTGCTGTGAAATCTCGTGTCGCGCAAAAAACAGCAGGTCTTGCGCGTGAAATGGAAATCGGCATGCCGGCATGGTCTGAGGAGCGATGCCGCGATGCGGACAGTCGACCGCGATTCATCGCAGTGCACTTCCCACGCTGGGTGATTGACCTTGAGGTCGCACTGCTGCGGAGGGCGATGGCACGCTGTTCTCGAGCTGATCACAAGGAGATTGCCGTCGATGCATCTCCGTCCATCAATGCCCCCGGGTTCTTGGCCGGCATCGATCTGCCGCTGATCGTCGTGCGCGAGCATCACCGCGTGCAACATGTGGTCGGCATATGTCCGCTGGCGTATGCGGCAGGCGTGCGGGTTGGCATGACCATGGCGCAAGCCGAGGCCATGTGCTCAGGCGGATCGGCTGCCTGCCAGGCGCCGGTATCGGCCGGACCGAAGGGTGATGCCATTGCTCGCCGTGCGTGGCGATGGCGGCAGCTCCAGATCCTCGTGGGCCACGCGCATCCTTCTTGTGAGACAGTGACCGGTGCTCCGTCGCCGAAGGCGCTCGGCGGCATACCGTGGCGCGAACGGATTGTTTCACTCACAGGCGACATGATGGCGGTTGCATGGAGTGCCGTGGTGGCACGAAAGGCGATCGAGCGGCTCGCCCAATGCCTGCAGCGGTGGATACCGATCGTCGCCATCGATACGACGGGGTGCGCCGACACGCTCGTCGGCGATCTCACTGGCTGCGCCACGCTGTATCGAAGACGCTTTCGCACCGAACAGGCGCTGTTGCAGCGCATCGGATCGAGCCTGATGCGGCGGGGAGTCCGACCCCGTCTCGCAACGGCTTCAACGGTCGGTGCCGCGATGGCTATGGCGCGCTCGGCGCATGCCGCAGTCTCGACGGATGCCGATGCCGTGCAGCATGTGGCCATTCCCGATGGCCGGGAGCTTGCATATCTCTCGCCACTGCCAATCAGTTCGCTCCGCCTCGACGCCGCTTCCGTGGAGGCGCTGCGCTCCGTCGAGGTCTCGACGATTGGCCAACTGGCCGCGCTTGGTCGACAGGGTGTCGCCTCGCGGCTGAGCGGTGGACCGTGTGCGGAAGCGCTCGGCCGTGCGGATCCCCGCTCATCCGTCGGAAAGCTCGGCGGCGCGCGCGCGCTCGATGCGTTGGCGCGACTCGATCAGGCGCTTGGCCGTTCGGAGGCGAGGGCGGCCTCGTGCTTGGAGGCAGCGGGCATCGCAGATGGCGATGGCCTCGTGCTGCTGCGGGAGCAGACTCCCTGGACGCTGCGGCACGACTTCGAGAGTCCGACCGCCCGCCCCGAGGCACTGATGCTTGCCTGCGGAGTGCTGCTCGAGCGGCTTCTCGCGGAACTGCGGCGGCGTCACCAGGGCCTCCATGCCGCCACATGGACCTTCCATCATCTGGACGTGCCCGCCGACACATCGACGGACGCAACGCGGGGAAGCCATGGAGGCGGAAACCATGGAGACGGGAACCATGCCACGACGTTCACCATGCGCCTCGCCCGCCCGAGCCAGCGTGGAACGCATCTGTGGTCGATCCTTCGCTCAAGGCTGGAGCGCGTGCCGCTCGACCATGCGATCGAGTCGGTCGAGTGCCGAATCGACCATGCGTCACGGCAGCGTGAGCGCCAGCAGCGGCTTGTGGGTTCGCCATCGCTGGCCCTCCAACGCGAAGTGGCAACCCCATGCGGGGAAAAAACAGGCGAAGCGGAGAATCCAGGCGCAGCGGAGTGGGCCGATCTCATGATTTCCAGCTTCGGCCCATCGGCGGTGCATCGTCCGCAGCGCACGCCCCTGTTCGGTGAGCAGGCGGTCCATGCATCGGCTGCATGCGTTCGCCGCATGCGCCCGACAGTCGTGTTTGCAACGGCAGAGGATGCCATTCTCCGTGGTGGTGCCGAATGCATGGGCATCGCGCAGTCGATCGCGGCGCGCACCGCATGGGCGCACCTTCTTGACGGGGCACAGGCAGGGGGCAGTTGCGTACAACCCGCGACAGGTTCGTTCCCCATGCTCCGCTGGCGTGGTTGCCGATGGCCTGTTCGGGCCATCGCCGGATGGGAGAGGGTGGCGGCGCCATGGTGGGAAGGCAATGCATCGGGCGATGTGGTGCCGCCGCCATCCCGGGCATCGGACTTTCATAGGACGAGGTCCTCTGCGGCGAACTCGCGCACAACCGATGTGAGCGGCGTCGTTCGCTCGCGCATCGCCGTGGGAGATGGCCTCTGGCTGTTCGTGGAATGGCCGTCGGCATGGGCGCGGCCGCGATCGGGATCCGGGGACATCTCGGCATGGGTGGATGCGGCGGACCCTGATGCGCATGCGCCGGATGCGCCGCGGATGCACTCCGCGCGCGAGATGCTGTCGCGCGTGCCGCATGCACTGTTGCCCGATGCATGGCCGGTTCGCGGGTGGTTCGTCGGCGCCATGGCATCGCTGCAGAGCGGGGTATCGATCCGCGTTCACGGAGCATGGGGGTGACATGCGGGATCCAACGGAGGGACATCGACCGATCCATGCGCTTGCCATGCATGACCACGAAGCGGTGGGGCGTGCAACCGCCATGCATGCGCCCAGGCGGCAGCGCTGGGGCGAGCTCATCGTGCAGAGCAACCACACCTTTCTCGGAGGAGCGAGCCATCCCGAGGAACTCGTGCGGGAGGCCGCACGGCTCGGGCACGAAGCATTGGCATTGACGGATGTGGAGACCGTGGGCGGTGCGGTGCGCGCGCACGTGGCGGCGGCGGATGTGCGCCGCGAAGGTCGTTCCCTTCGGCTCGCGCATGGGGCTCGCATGCGCTTCTCGATCGCGGGTGATCGCGCGGAGCTCGAGGCGGAGCTTGTAGCGCGCAGCCCGTTGCCTCGGTCGCCCGGCCGTGCCGCTCCGCGTGATCGGCAAGCGATGGGCTCCCTCGAGCCAGCCACCGCGCAGTGCGAACTTGTGCTCTATCCCACATGCCGTGCATCCTGGGGGCTTCTGTGCAGGATGCTCAGTCATCGCGTGGATACGCACGGGATCGGTCACGCACAAGGGGCGCCTGCGCGTGCTCCGCGCACGCGACTGGTCCACGAACTGGTCGAGATGCTGCACGACCATCCCGGTGGGCGGGGCATGCTCGCGGTGATCGTCCCGCCACCGCTGCCCAGCCAGCGTTTCCTCGAGGCGGCGCAGGGCATCGCGGCGGCGCTCCGTTGCGGCGGCTCCCGCCGCAGCGATGCGCGTCTTGCCGTGGCGTTGTCACGGGTGGACGATGCGGAGTGCGCGCTGCTTGCCGACCGGGCCTGCGTGCTCGCGGAGGTGCTGGGTGTTCCGGTTGCCGCCAGCAACGACATCCGCATGCACCATGCGTCGCGGCGTGCACTTCTCGACACGCTGACCAGCATCCGCACGGGTGTTCCCCTGCATCGGGCGCATCATCTCGTCGCACCCAACGCCGAGCGCAGGCTCAAGCGGGCAGACGATGCGCTGCTGCGCTACGGCGACCGTCCCGAGGCGCTCGAGACCGCATGGATGCTCCTCGAGCGTGCATCCGATTTCTCGCTCGATGCGCTGCGCTACGAGTACCCGGACGAAGTCGTGCCGCGGGATCTGGCCGCAGCGGGCTGGACCGCCATGGAGTACCTCCGCTCGCTCGCGTGGAAGGGCGCGCGCGAGCGGTATCCGCGCGGCATACCCCAGAAGGTCGCCCGGCAGATGGAGCACGAGTTCGCCATCATCGCCGATCTCGGATATGCGCCGTACTTCCTGACCGTCCACGAGATCGTGGTGTTCGCGCGGTCGCGCGGCATCCTCTGCCAGGGCAGGGGCGCTGCGGCCAACAGCGCGGTGTGCTTCGCACTCGGCATCACGGCGGTGGATCCCGATCGGATCGACGTGCTGTTCGAGCGTTTCGTGAGCCGTGAGCGCAACGAGCCGCCCGACATCGACATCGACTTCGAGCACGAGCGGCGCGAGGAGGTGATCCAGCACATCTACGCGCGTTACGGACGCGAGCGCGCGGCGCTGGTGTGCGAGGTGATCAGCTACCGCGGCCGGAGCGCAGTGCGCGATGTGGGCAAGGCGCTCGGCTTCGCGCCCGATGCCGTGGAGCGGCTGGCACGGGAGGTCGACCGTTGGGGCGGCGGTGGTCTGGGCACGCGCGACGAACTCGGCGAGGACGGCATGGCGGGCAGTGCGGCGGGGAGCAGTCCGTCCGGGGCCCCGTCCGGTCCACTCGCCGGCCGCGCCGCCGAGCGGATGCGTACCGCTGGGCTCAATCCCGCGGCGCCGCTCGTTGCCCGCTACGCCCATCTCGTCGATGAGATCCTCGGGTTCCCCAGGCACCGATCCCAACATGTGGGTGGATTCGTCATCTCGCGGCATCCGCTCATCGAGACCGTTCCCGTCGCGCATGCCGCGATGCAGGACCGGACCATCATCGAGTGGGACAAGGATGACATCGAGGCCCTGGGCATGCTCAAGATCGATGTGCTCGCGCTTGGCATGCTCACGGCCGTGCGCAAGGCGATCGACATGGTGAACAGCGACCACGCGGCGCTGGCAGCGGGGGGCTCGCCATTTCGCGCCCCCGACGCCCCCGCGGTGCGCAGCGATCTCGCCGACATCAGCCCGCCTGCCCGCGGCATCCGCGATGGAACCGCCGCGTCGGGATCAGCCGAGGCCACCGAGCCGCTGCAGTTCCACACGATCCCCCCCGAGGATCCCGCGACCTACGCCATGGTCTGCCGCGCCGACACCGTAGGTGTCTTCCAGATCGAGTCGCGGGCACAGATGTCGATGCTGCCGAGGCTCAGGCCACGCTGCTTCTACGACCTCGTCATCGAGGTCGCCATCGTGCGACCCGGGCCGATCCAGGGCGACATGGTGCATCCGTACCTGCGTCGCCGCAACGGCGAGGAGCCCATCGCATACCCCGACGACGCGATCCGCAAGGTGCTCGGCAAGACGCTCGGTGTGCCGCTCTTCCAGGAGCAGGCCATGGCGCTGGCGGTGGTCGCAGCGGGATTCACGCCCGGGCAGGCCGACGAGCTCCGCCGCGCCATCGCCGCATGGAAGCGCCAGGGAAACCGCATCGCCCAGTTCGGGCAGGCGCTCGAGTCGGGCATGATGGCGCGCGGCTATGCGCGCGCGTTCGCCCGGCAGGTCTTCGAGCAGATCAAGGGGTTCTCGGGATACGGTTTTCCCGAGTCGCACGCAGCGAGCTTCGCGCTGCTCGTCTACGCCAGCGCCTGGCTCAAGCGGCACCATCCCGCTGCGTTCGCCGCTGCGCTTCTCAACAGCCAGCCTATGGGCTTCTACGCGCCGGCGCAGATCATCCGCGACGCGCGCGACCACGGCGTGGCCGTGCGCGAGGTCGACATCCACTGCTCGCAGTGGGACACGGTGCTCGAGCGCGGCGACGACATCGCGCGCGCGCTGATGGGCGACGCGACGAGGCCGTCTGCGCAGTCCGAACGATCCTGCCGGCGCACCCAGCGGCAGGTCGACGAGGCGTTCCTGCGGATGCGCGTGCGGTATCCCGCGATGCGCATCGCCACCGATGGCCGCATCGAGCACTGGCATGGCCGATGGTCCGCGGTGGTGTTGCCCGATCCCGCACAGGACTCCCGCCCATCAGCGACCAGCCGTTCCCCCGACGGTCCTTCCGACCCATCCCGCTTCACCGTGCCTTCGCAACCCGCCGTCCGCCTTGGTCTTCGCATGGTGCGCGGTCTCGATGTCGAGGAGGCGCATCGCATCATGGCCGCGATGTCGCGTCATGGTGTCTTCCGCACCCTCGCCGATCTGCAGGCCGCATCGGGCGTTTCCGCCACAACCCTGCGTCGCCTTGCGTCAGCCGACGCCTTTCAGTCGATGGGCCTCGACCGCCAGCAGGCCACCTGGCAGATTCTCGCCTTGCGCGACAAGCCCAGGCTGCGCCCCCTCTGGGAGAAAGCCACTCGGGAGATAGTCCCGCGGTCGAAGACACGGGATGGACATGCCTCCCAAGGTGGACTGTGGGACAGCGCGGCGGACCAGGTGTCCGCCGATGAACCTCCGCCGACGGCAGCCGTGCCGGATCCCGTTTCGGATTCCTTGGCTGATCCCCCCGTTGATCCCCCGAGTGATTCCCCGAGTGATTCCCCGAGTGATCCCCCGAGTGATCCCCCGATGGACATCGAGCCCGCACTACCCGCGATCGACGAACTCTCCGGCATCGCGCGCGACCTCGAGGCCACGGGCGTGTCGCTCAAGCGCCATCCCATGGCGTGCATCCGCGCGCGCTTGGCCAAGGCGCGCATCGTTCCCTGCTCCTGGCTGCGCGATGCACCGCGCACGCCTGCAGGTCGCATCCTCACGGTCGCGGGGCTGGTGCTCGTGCGCCAACGGCCGTCGACCGCCAAGGGCATCGTCTTCATGACCATCGAGGACGAGACGGGCGTTGCCAACCTCATCCTGCGCCCACAGGTGTACGCCCGCCTGCGCCAGCAGGTGCGTCATGCCGTTGCGATCTGCGTACGGGGCAAGGTCGAGCGCCGCGATGGCGTGGTGCATGTGCTCGTCGCGAACGCACGCGACATAGGCGCCGCGCTCACCAGGGGCAGCGATGCGGTGTCGGCGCAGTCGCGCGACTTCCACTGACGCATGCGGGTCCCCGACAGACAACCAAGCGACGCCCGCGGTGGCGGTGCGACGTTGCCGCCGGGTCACCCTTGCGTACCCATACCCCTGTGCTCCTCCTCCTCAGCCTCCGCATGGCGCACATCGTCCTTGGTCTCCACCAGCCGCCGCATGGACCGCAATTGCGGGAACGCAAGCGCCACGAACGCCACCACGGCGAGTGTGCCGAAGCCGCCGCTCACCACAGAGGCCACGGGGCCGAAGAACCTCGCCACCAGCCCCGATTCGAAGGCGCCGAGCTCGTTGGATGACTCGATGAAGACGGTGTTGACCGCAGTGGTCCGTCCCCGCATCTCATCGGGCGTGCGGAGCTGCACCAGCATGTGCCGGATCACGACCGAGATGTTGTCGAGCGCACCGCCGACCGCGAGGGCGAGCAGAGACAGCCAGAGCCATTCGCTCAGGCCGAACACGATCATGCACACGCCGAAACCCGCCACGCTCCACAGCAGGGCGGATCCCGCGTGTCGGAACGATGGCCGCGCCGCCAGCCACACCGCCATGACGAACGCGCCGACGAACGGCGCCGCCCTGAGCGCCCCCAGTCCGAGCGGACCGACATCGAGCATCTCCGCGTACACGGGCAGGAGCGCCGTGGCGCCACCGAACAGCACCGCCAGCAGGTCGAGGGTAAGGGCGCCCAGAATGGTCTTCTCGCGCCAGATGTGGTGTGCACCCACGAGCATGTCGCGGAACCGGGGTGGCGCCGAGGTCCGCGCCACGGGGCGGGGCCTGAGGAACAGCGCCGCGCTGCCCGCGCACGCGCACAGGACGGCGGTCGTCGCGTACACCGGCCACGCGGTGCGCGTCGCATCGATGATCAACCCTGCGGCGAGTGGACCAACGATCGCCGCGAACTGGAAGAAGCCCGACTGCCAGGCGATGGCGTTCTCGAAGCGGTTCGTGGGCAGCAGCGACGGCAGCAGCGCGCCGCGGCTCGGGGCGTTGAAGCTCCGCACGCATCCCGAGAGGATGAGCAGGGCGAAGAAGATCCATAGCGCCGCCGTCGAGGCGCTGGAGAACACGAGTGCCAGCGCCACGCCCGCGAAGGCGAACTGCGTGACGGAGAGCACGACCTTGCGGTCGGAGCGGTCGACGAGCGTGCCTGCGGGCAGCGTGAGCGCGATCACGGGCAGCGCGCGCGCCAGGCCCATCAGTCCGAGTACGAACTCGTCGCGGGTGCGGTCGTAGATCTCCCAGCCGATCGCCGTCGAGAGCATCTGCAGACCCAGGCTCGACGCGACGAAGTTGAGCGCGTAGAACCGGTAGTTCGCCTCGCGCATGGCGGCGAAGGCATCGGTCCGGCCCACGGCGGCTGTCGGCGTTTCGGAGTTCGGCAAGTCGGCCATGGTACGGCGACATCCGTGATTCCGCGGCGATCCGGGCGAGCGGTCGGGGTAGGATGTACCCGATGCAGCGGCCGACACCTTCACCACGTCTGTCCCGCGTGTCCGTGATCCGGTGCGCCCGCCCCTCGCTGCTGGCGCTTGCCGTCGCGGCACTCCTGTCGTTCGGTTGTCAGGATCGCAAGGTGCGTGTGGAGATCTCCGCAGCCGGCGAGCAGACTGGTCGCGTCTTCATGACCAACCAGACCGATCGCGAGGCACTCGCCAAGGCCACCGATGCCTACGGCACGGAGGGCGAGCGCGACGCCGAGCTCGGCCGCCGTTTCGCGGGGACCTTCTCCGAAGGCGCGCTTCCCAGCGAGATCGGCAACCGCGGGGCGATCGGCCGGCTCGACAGCGCGCTCGGCAGCGCCCGCGCCTACTACGAGCAGTTCGCCGACCGCCGTTCGGAGTGGGACGCCATGCGCGACCGCGTCGACGGCGGCGTCCTCTGGCTGCAGCTCTTCGGCCGGTTTGTCGAGCGCCGCAAGCTCCGCGACGACACGGCCCGCGCCGAGTTCCGCACCTGGTGGAACAACGAGTTCACGCCGCTCGTCGCGGACGCGTACGTGATGTACTCCGGCATGCAGGCCGTGGCGCAGGCCCAGCGCATCGGCGCCATGCCGCGCAGGCCGGAGGACTTTGGCGCCCGCACGCCCGACGAGGCGTTCCGCATCACCGTCTTCGAGCCGCTCTCCGTGCTGTTCGCGGAGCGCGGCTGGCTCACCGCATCCGAGTTCGCGGCGGTGCAGACGATCGGCCTCGACGGCAACTTCTCCGCGCGCGAGCGGGCCTGGGCCAGCGAGAAGGTCTTCACTCCCGCGGTGGCTCGGCTGATAGCCCGGTTCGACCCCTCGCGCAAGGACATGAAACTCAAGGACTTCGTCCCCCTCGGGCTCGAGTTCCTGCTCTGGCTCAAGGTCTCGCGCGAGTACCGCGACATCGTGCTCGACTCGCCCGCCATCACCCCCGCGGTCAAGGAGTCGATCCGCGAGGGGCGGTGGGAGTTCGAGTTGCCGCCTCCCTTCGGATTCCGCGTGATGGAGCGTCCGAAGGTCACGGAGGCGGATGTCCAGCTCGACACCGGCGCTCGGCCGTTCCTGACCAACGGTGTGTGGAACGAGTCGAGCCGCCGCGTGGAGTTCAAGGGCGGCTTCTACGAGGGCAAGTACCGCTACACCACCTACAACGCGCCGTACTACGCGGTGTGGTCGCTTCCCTCGCAGCGTCAGGAGTCCTGCTTCGGCGCCGTCATACTCGAGGGAGAGCACCTCGCCGAGTACTGCGCCTGGGAGGCGGCCCTCGACGATCCGCTTCGCGAGCGATGGATGAATGGCCTCGAGGCGCTCGCCGCAACCAAGGACGCGGCCCCGTGCTTCGCCGTCATCGTCGAACTCGCGAAGGACCACCCCGTGGTCCTGCCGCTGGCCAAGTGGCTTGCCGAGCGCGCGGGCAAGCCGCTTCCGGACGAGTTCAAGCCCCGCGAGGAGCGCGGTCCTGCAAAGACCGCCGCCGCGGACGGCGTGTCCGCGGCGGCGCGTTGAGGTCTGATCTGCGCTCGCGCCATCATGGTGGCGCGATCCCGTCGCGATGCGTCAGAAACCGACGCTCGAGCGCTCGCCCTGCTTGACGATCTGGGCCTCGCCCTCCCACACCGAGCGTCCGGTGGTGGTGTTGGTCAGCGTCATCTGCAGGATGTAGGCGACCTGCCGCGTGCTGCCCGCGCGGGCGCGGTCCTCGAGCAGCTTGGCGGTCAGCGTGACATCGGGCACGGTGTTCATGTCGACCTTGTTGTCCTTGCCGCTCTGAAAGTCCTTCACGAGTTTCGCTTCCTGGGCGATCTTATCCTCCGCGGCCCCTCCGGGTCCCGCCGCGGTGATGACCTCGCAGCGTCCGCTGTCGAGGAGCGCGATGCGGATCTTCTTGGTGATGCCATCGGTGTCGAACTGCTGCGTCGTCGTGTTCTTGATCGGGCTTAGCAGGACGCCCGCGGGCTGGTTCGGGATACGCTGGAGCACACCTGAGGTCATCATGCTCTGGATGACCTGGTCGGCGAGGAGCCCCCAGTCCTGAACGTTCATGCGGTCGGCGCTGACGATGAGGTCGTTGCCCTTCGGATCGACATAGGCGGCCTTCTGGCAGCCTGCGGCGGTGAGGAGGATCGAGGTCGCGGTCAGCGAGGCAAGGAGTGTGGTGTTGCGCATGGGGTTTCTCGAGGCTATCTCAGGGATGTCCTGGCTGGATGGTCGTCGAATCAGTACTGCTTGTCGATGAATGTGAGCCGCCACTTCTTTGCAGCGGGCGAAGGACCGACGGAGGTGAGCGTGATCGTCTCCTTCGGCTTGATGGTCACGCTCGTGAGGGCGCCCGTCGGGCTCAAGACCGGCATGCCGTTGTCGTCCTGCCACTCGAATCGGTAGCTGAACTGCTGCGTCGTGAGTTGATCGCTGTAGACATCGACGGCGACCTTCCTGATGTCTCCGCTCACGGTGGCCTCGCGGACATTCAGGATGTTCGCCTTGTAGTTGAGCCAGCCGTTGGTCACGATCTGCTCGAAGCCGACGCTGCCGTCGGCGCGGGTGTCGCCCGTCGGCCGCGTGGTGTTCGCGGTGTTGCAGGCGGCGAGGCCGGTCAAAGAGGCGGTCGCGAGGGAGAGTACGAGGGTGCAAGTCTTCATGGTTCTACTTCTCGGTTCTGTATCTCGGCGTCCTACGCCGCTCCGGGAAATCGCACTGAGCGGACCACCGGCGGGACGCCGATCTTCGGGGCGCGCAGATGGACGATGGTCGGGCCGGTCGATTCCACCTGGATCGGTCCCACCTTCTGGCCATCGCCAAGCTCGATCTCGACCACGCCATCGGCCGGGGCTGGGATGCGCGCATAGTAGACATGCTTCGGCAGCGTGAGCCAGGTCCGGAGATCCGCGCTGTTCGTCGACACTTGGTAGATCGCGCCGCCGATCGCGATGAGGAGGGCTGCGTTCGAGTTCTGCTGGCTTGCCGCCTCCTGCGCGAGGTAGGTCGCGATCGCCTTGGTTGCGCTTGAGACGAGCGTGACCGTGATGATGCCCGGGAGCCGACGGTTGAAGTCCTCGGCGACCACGCGGTCCATGTCGGTCAGGAGGATGGCGCCCGACTCCTGTCCACCCGCGCGAATCCGCATGCCGACGGGCGCACCTTCCGTGAACTTGAGCAGTGGAAACGCGGCCCCGACATAGGGAACGCTCTGCAGGAACAGCGGAATGTCGATCCGCAGCTCATCGAGCCAGGGCGCCATGCCCGACTCCAGCAAGACATAGACCGTCGGCGGGATGCGGGTGCCTCCCATGGCGGCCTCGGCGGCCTGTGCGTCGGCGAGCACCGGTTCTCTGTCGGCCTCGGGCAGCATGCCCGCGATGCGCCGGAAGCAGCCTGTCGCCTGCTCGAGCTCGCTCGCGCCGCCCGCGAGCTGGAAGCGGAGCCCCCGCAGGAAGGTCGAGTAGGGGACCTCGAAGTCGCCGTAGCCCCGCATCTCACGCAGTGGTCCGTACGCTGAGTCGAAGCCCTGCTTCGTCCGCGGGTCCTCCATGGCGCGCTTCGTGTCGTAGCCCTGCGACTGCGCCGCCTCGTCCGATTTCTTCTCGAGTTCCTCGATCTCCGCGGCGTTCTTGTCGTACGCGTCCGTCTGCCATTCCTGCGCGCGGCGGAAGGAGACGCCTGCCTTCTCGAGGTCGCTCGCAAGCAGGTGGTTCAGGCCCTTGTAGGTCGAGCACATGATGCGGTCGTGCGTTCGGCCGTAGTAGGTGATGATCGTCTGGTTGGTGAGGATGGCGGCTGCCTGCTCGCTCACGCGGATCTCCGGAGCGTCGTCGAGGTACTCCCACATCCGCTCGTCGGCCGCGTCGAGCGCAGCGCCCGCCTTTTCGA